>JAQUHH010000103.1 GCA_028683685.1 Bacteroidales bacterium | reverse complement strand
TTAATCGATATTAAAAAAGTGAAAATTAACGGGAAATGGCATGATGAAAATATTACTAAAAAGAATAAAGTACTATTTGACAAACTGAATTTCCCTATTACGTAAAAAATGAAGAGTTAGGGTTTAAATTACCCAAGGCTACTTTTTCTTCTCCAAGGGTTCCCACCACACCTTTTCCTGCAATGGCTTCAAAATCTTTTACATCCAGCAATTGAATATTTTTTGTTTTGCCATATTTGATAACTGCTTCTGCTAATGGATGCTCGCTGTATTGATTTAAGGAAGCAATTTTTTGTATTAAATCTAATTCATTATTTCCTTCTGTTGCATAAATTCTTTCTACTGATGGTTTCCCTTCTGTGATGGTTCCTGTTTTGTCGATAATCAAAACATTTACCTTATTCATGGTTTCTAAGGCTTCGGCATTTTTAATTAAAACGCCCGATTGAGCACCTTTTCCAACGCCTACCATCACCGACATTGGCGTTGCTAAACCCAAGGCACAAGGACATGCAATAATCAAAACTGCAATCGCATTTACAAAGGCGTATACGTATGCCGGATAAGGTCCAAAAATGGCCCATACAAAAAAAGTGATAATGGATATCATAACAATAATTGGCACAAAATATTTTGCAACGGTATCGACTAATTTCTGAATAGGTGCCCGAGAACGACTTGCATCGCTCACCATTTGAATGATTTGAGAAAGCAAAGTATCGGCTCCTACTTTTTCGGCAATTATAACAAAAGATTTGTTTCCATTAATTGTTCCTGCACTTACTCTGTCACCCATTTTTTTATCCACAGGAATAGGTTCTCCCGAAATCATCGATTCATCCACATTGCTATTCCCTTCTGTAAGTTTTCCGTCTACTGGAATTTTATCGCCAGGCTTTACTCTTAGCAAATCTCCTACTTTAATATCATGAATAGAAACCACTTTGTCTACTCCATTTTCGACCAAAATAGCTTCTGAAGGGGCCATTTCAAGAAGTTCTTTAATGGCTCCGCTGGTTCGACGGTGCGCTCTGGCTTCGAGCAATTGTCCCAATAAAACCAGCGTTAGAATAACCACAGTGGCTTCAAAATAAAGTGCTACCGTTCCATATTCGGTTTTAAATTCTGCAGGAAATAAATCTGGAAAGAGCAGTCCTAAAATGCTAAACAAAAAAGCGACTCCAGTTCCTATTCCAACCAAGGTGAACATGTTCAAATTCCATGTTACAATGGACTTCCATGCTCGAACAAAGAAAATCCAACAAGCATAAAAAACAACAGGTAAAGTTAGCACAAATTGCACCCAATTCCAGTTTTGGTGATCCATAAGTTTAAGCAAGGGATTATTGGGAATCATATCGCTCATGGAAATTATAAAAACAGGAATGGTAAAAAGCAAGGCTATTTTCATCTTTTTCACCATCTCTTTATATCCTTTTTGCTCTTGGCTTTCCATTGGTTTCAAAGGCACTAAATCCATTCCACATTTGGGACAAGAACCCGGTTTTGTAGTGATAATTTCGGGATGCATTGGACAGGTATATTGCTGTTGTTGAGCAGCTTGAGGTTCTTCTACTAAAGGCATTCCACAAACCGAACAATCTCCTGGCTTATCATGCGTCATATCGCCTTCGCAGTGCATTGGACAATAATAAACTCCATTTCCTTTTGGTTTCATTTTTTTAACAGGAATGGGAACTTTCTTGGTTTTGTTTCCGTGAGAAGGAATGTCTATTGTATAGTGCAAACCTCCTTTTAATAAGGCTTCTTGTAGTTTTTCAAGAGGAATATGCGTGCTCATTTCAATAGTGACTTCTGCTTTTGCAAGATTTACCGTTATCTTTTCAACTTCTGGCAAACTGCCCAATACTCGTTCTACGTTGGCTTGGCAACCACTACACGACATTCCAACTACGCTATAGGTATGTTTCATGACAATTCTATTTTATGATAAAGACTAACGTTTGAAGGTCTGTTTTTGTTGACATTTTGTGGAAAATCTTGTTTAACAGACGCCGAAAGACTTCTGAAAAATGCCAAAAACAAAAAATAAATCCAATTTAAAAAGCAAATACATTTTTTTGGCTCATCCAATTACAAAACAAAATAGAGCAAGCACGCTGTTTTTGTAATCGACAATCCACCATCCTCGTAGATAGCACGCTGTTTGAAGAATAGGTGTCATCTCTTTGACGGATTTTGGTTTGTGCTTTGGCAAAAACATCAGCCAGCAATACTGTTGTGATTAGAATTATTTTCTTTATTTTTTACTTAAAATTTTCAATCTTACATTTTTTAAATGTTCTTTTTGGTTTGCAGTTATTACGTCCAATGAAATTTCTATTTCTTGATGATCCGTAATTGGTTCAAACTCAAAATTAAACGATCCTGTTTGCCATTTATTCAGTTCTGTTTGATAAAAGTGTATCAAATACCTTTCGTGCCAATAGTAATTGTGGTTTTCGTTAAGTTTGTTAATGCTTAGGATTACTTTTGTTTGATTTGTTTCTTGATATTCATTATCAATGAAAACTTGAATTATACTTGCTTTGTCAAAATCTGGAATATCAGTGTTCCTGATTTTAAGTGCTTGAGTTATTGAATTTTCAGGACAGGGAATATCCCCAATTGTAATTTCTTTTAGCGTATAATATTGATTTTTATCAAAATTATTTTTCCAAAGAAGTCCTTTATATTGATTATCAGTTTTTAAAAACACTTTCCAATATTTCTCTTTATCCATATCAATCCAATGGAGAATATATTCTTTATATTGATATGTTTGAATGATGTTTATGGGTATAGTAAAAAGAGATAATCCCATTATTAATAATCTTGGTACTTTTCCCAATTTATCTAACATCAGCGCAAAGGGAATTAGAAATATTGCATAGAAATCAATGTATGCTCTTAATCCATAGCTACAACCATAAAACCATGACCACCAAGAAGAGAGAAAATAAGTGAGTAAAATAAAAAAACCAATCCAAGTAAAAAACAAATAAAATTGTTTTTTATATGCAAACCAAATAAGACTTAAAGTTGCGATAAATAGAATGGGCGTGTAAACAAAAAGCCCTTTTTTGTAACTAAATAAAATACTAAAAAAATGTGGGTCTAAAAAATTAAAACTTTCACCTTGATATGAGTAAACAAAAAAATCGCCTGTTTGCAAATACCAAAAAACAAATTGAACGGAAATTATTCCAAAAAACAGTAGAATACTTAATAAAAGACCTTGTGTGTTTTTGAAAAGAGTGGTGAAAGAAATCTTTAAATTTTTGACAGATCCTGCTAAAAATGGAATAAACAAAACAATTAGAATATTTGGCTGACGCAATAGGAATATAAGTCCCAAAAAAACAGAAGCCCAAACGAAATGGGTCATTTTCTGGAACTTTATAAATGATTTGATGAAATACAAAAAAGTGGTTATCGCAAAGAGCGAGTATAGGTGACTAAATCCGGCATCGTAATTTACGTAGTTCGTTACAGATGTTGCTAATACTAAAATCAGTTGACTGAAAAATATGATATGTTTTTTTATATCATATAGAACAAGTAGCTTTTTTAAAAAGAAAATACTTAAAAATAAATAGAAAATTGCAATATAATAAAATGATTTTTGAAAAGGACTTTGATACCCATCATTAAAGCTTCCATCGAGGTTTGACGTCAAACACGAGTATGCAAAAAATGGAAGCTGAAGAAGTGCTGTTCCTCCGGAATACTTGTTTACTTTAAAGTTTTTATAATCGACATATACTCCATTTATGGAATTTATTCGATGGTATAAGTTTGGGTTTTGGTGAATAGAATCATTTTTTCGTACAAAATCATGATGAATAAAAATGGATGGTAAATATTCATAATATCCAACTTCATCAGCTCTAATTAGTTTATCAGCCTTTCCAATATAATTATTAATGAGGAAAATCAAACAGAAAATTATCACTATTTCATTGATAAAATATTTCAGCGTAGAGACTAAGATTTTCATAATGATTTATTGTTAGATGGGCAATAAATTGTTATTTAGTGTTTATAAGAACCGAGTTTACGAGTTCACTTCGGCAAGCTCAGTGCATCGCAGCGAAGCTAAAACGCTAACTTTTTTGTTATACTAGGGACTATTTAAAGGGAAATACATTCTCTAAAAATATTAAGCACTAGGCAAATTTAATAAATTATTCATTTGAAAATGATCATTTATTACGATTAATCGCAAAATAGTACCAAATAGTGTGAAAAAAAGCACAAAATATTAAAAAGAGAGAAAAAACGTATTATATTTGTCACTTCTTATTTTCTAATTTAAAAATGTTCATTATGGTAAATGAAAAAATTGGGGTCGTCATTGTTGAAGATGAAGCGATATCATACGAAATTATAAAAAGAATGATTCAAAATAATATTTTGGAAGTCGAAATATTAGGTCATGCTGCTTCTTGCAAAGAAGGAATTAGGTTGATAAACAAAGTAAAACCCGATTTGGTTTTTCTGGATATACAAATGGAAGATGGTACTGGCTTCACTTTGTTAGAAGCTTTTGATAATATAGATTTCCAAGTTGTTTTTGTTACTTCTTATAATCAATATGCTATTAATGCTATAAAATGTAGTGCTCTGGATTATATTTTGAAACCTATTGCTTTGCCCGATTTAAAAGCGGCGATTCGCAAATATCAAAGTTTGGAATACAAAGCCAATAATAAAATTCAACATTCTACATTGATTCAAAATATTAAATCTGAGAAAAAAGTACCTCGAAAAATAATTATTCCTTCCGAAGATGAGTATTTGTTAGTAAGTCCAAGTGATATTGTTCGTTTTTATTCAGAGGGTCATTATACAATTATTGTTCTCGCTGATGATAAAAAAATGAAGGTTGCTAAATCTCTAAAGGAGTTTGAACAGTTGCTGGAAGGTGCGAATTTTGCTCGTATTCATAATGCTCATCTTATCAATGCTCATTATGTTAAATCATATTTAAAGATTAACGGTGGTGAAGTAATAATGAAAGATGGAGTCGTAATTCCAGTTTCTCGTCGCAGAAAAGCAGCATTTATGGATGTTTTGACCAATTTGTAGTTTTTAGTTTAAAGAATAATTTTTAACAGAATGAATAGAATTGAATTAATCGCTGAAATTAAACGAAAGAAATCTTTTTTATGTGTAGGTTTGGATACTGATGTAGCGAAAATACCAGAGTTTTTAAAAGCATGCGAAGATCCTGTTTTTGAATTTAATAAAGCCATTATTGATGCTACTCTGCCTTATACGGTTGCGTATAAACCTAATTTGGCATTTTATGAAGCACTGGGAATCAGCGGATTAAATTCTTTGTCTAAAACAATTTCTTACATTAATAACTTAAATGAAGCGGTTTTTATCATAGCGGATGCTAAACGTGGCGATATTGGAAATACTTCGGAGCGTTATGCCAATGCGTTTTTTAACAATCCCAAAAAACAAGAAAATTATAATGCCGTTACGGTTGCACCATACATGGGGGAAGATTCAATAAAACCTTTTATGGGTTTCGACAATTCATGGGTGGTCATTTTAGCTCTCACTTCCAACAAAGGAGCTTTTGATTTTCAGATGGATGTTGTGGAATCGGGGGAGCGTGTTTTTGAAAAAGTACTGCGTGTTTCTTCTCAATGGGGAAGCATCGAAAACACAATGTACGTGGTTGGGGCAACAAAAGCCGATATGCTTTCGGATGTTCGGAAAATAGTGCCTCATCATTTTCTTTTAGTTCCTGGAGTAGGAGCACAAGGCGGTTCGCTTTCGGAAGTTGCCAAATATGGAATGACGGATGAATGTGGATTATTGGTAAATGCTTCAAGAAGTATTATTTATGCTTCAAACGATGAATATTTTGCTCAAAACGCAGCCCTCGAAGCTAGAAAAATGCAAATGGAAATGTGCGAAATGTTAAGAATTTATTCTCAAATATAGCTTATGAAAAGATTTGTATTTCTAACAATTTTAATAGCGTTGTCCATCACTGTATCAGCACAATTTGATGAAGATGCTTTTTGGTTAAAAGAAAAGGACAATAATTCTTTTGAAGGGATGGTCGAATATGATAAATACAATCCATTTATGGAAGGTGATTCCGTTCGGATTTGTGGTAAAACAGCTTGCAATGGTTGGATAAAAGATTTGTATCCAGATGGCGAAACGGTTAAACATCAAGGGAGTTATGAAAGCGGGAAACTCACTTCGGTTTACAAAAATTATTATTCTGATGGTAAAATGGAGCGTTTTTTTCAACTTAGTCCCAATGGATCTTCTGCTAAAATTGAAACTTATTACCCCAATGAAAATCCTCATTTTAAAGTTGTATATCGTAAGGGAAATATCATTTTATATGAAGAGTATCAAGAAGATGGAAAAGCTGAGATGTTGGAAAAAATGGATAATAAAGCAGAATATTATTTATATCAACGTTTTTATTATCCAAATGGTCAGCTATTTTCCGATTTAACATTAGAAAATAAAGGAAAGAAAACATATCGTTTTAGTTCGTTTTATGAAACAGGAGAAAAACGCAGTGAAGGGGCAAAAATTTCTCAAAAATCCACAGGAGATTACCTTAAAGACGGCGAGTGGATATATTTTCTTAAAAATGGAGATTTAGAAAAAACCGAACACTATTCTTACGGTCGTTTGTTGGAGAATTAGCTATTTATAAGTCTTTTATTTTACTTATTTATTACTTTGGCTTTAGCCAAAGCGCCATAATGTGGCTAAAGCCAGTTTTTATTAAATTAACTTTTTGTCAGTCAGATAAATTTGACTTCAAAAGATATTATTTACTTTGAAATTTGAATTTTAATCTGAAATAACTTATCTATTCTAGTTTGGCTTTAGCAAACTGAAGCTCCATTTAAGAAATAAAGCCGTTCGGAATATTTTCCAATTATCTTAATTCCCCTTAAAAAAGGTTTGAAATTAAAAGAATTTTTTACTTTTGTTGTAGAATCATTTTTAAAAACCAAATAACCTCAGTTTATGTTTCAAAAAGAAGTATATAAAAATCGCAGAGCAGAATTGCTCGAAAAAATCAGTAGTGGCATCGTTATTTTCATGGGAAATCAAGAAAGTGCGATGAATTATCCATCAAACACTTATCATTTTCGTCAAGATAGCCATTTTCTTTATTATGTTGGTTTGTCTCTTCCAAATATGGCAATGATTATGGATGCAGATGCCAAAACCTGCACTTTGTATGGTGATGATTTCGAAATTGACGACATCATCTGGATGGGACCTCAACCCAAAATGAGCGAATTGTCCGAAAAAAGTGCCATTAAATTTACAGCTCCTTCTGGCGACTTCGACAAAATTATCATCGAAGCCAAAAATGCAGGTCGGAAGATTCATTTTTTGCCTCCCTATCGTGCCGAAAACAAAATTAAATTGAATGCTTTGCTCGATATCCCTTTTGGGGAATTAAATGCAAAATCTTCAACAGAATTAATAAAAGCAATTGTAGCTCAGCGTGAAATCAAAACAGATCTTGAAATTGCAGAGATGGAAAAAGCGTGTGAAACAGGTTATATGATGCAAACAACAGCCATGAAAATGGCAAAAGCTGGTCGCTACGAACGCGAATTGGCGGGAACCATTGAAGGAATTGCCCTTGCTGGTGGCGGTGGCGTTTCTTTTCCTGTTATTTTATCGCAAAATGGGGAAACACTGCACAACCACGACCACAG
>JAQUHH010000102.1 GCA_028683685.1 Bacteroidales bacterium | reverse complement strand
CGGTTTTAACATGATTCGTGTATGGGGAGGCGGCTACTACGAAGATGATGCGTTTTATAATTTGTGCGACAGTCTTGGAATTTTAGTTTGGCAAGATTTTATGTTTGCTTGCAGCATGTATCCTTTTAGCACAGATTTTACTCAATCTGTAAAAGAAGAAGCCGATTATCAGCTAAAGCGACTCAGCGGACATCCATCCATTGCCCTTTGGTGTGGAAATAATGAAAATACAGAAGGATGGTTTAACTGGGGTTGGCAAAAAGAATTTGGATATTCCAAAGCCGATTCAGCTCAAATTTGGAAAGAAAATCACGAAGTATTCTACAACAATATGCCAAAATGGTGCAACACATACACGAAGAATGCAAATTACCACCCCTCTTCACCTGCGCACGGTTGGGGACGAAAAGAGGCATACACCCAAGGAGATGTGCATTATTGGGGCGTATGGTGGGGATACGAACCTTTTGAAAAATATTTCGAAAAAGTAGGAAGATTTGTCAGCGAATATGGATTTCAAGGATATCCCCAACTGTCAACTCTTGAATATATGGTGCAAGGCAACATTGACAGTTTATCACATCCATTTATCCAACATCATCAAAAACATCCAAAAGGGCAACATACCATTGAAACATACATGCAACGTGATTTTGAAATTCCAAATCAAATGGAAGACTATGTTTACCGTTCGCAAATGCTTCAAAGCGAAGGCGTTGGCAAGGCAATTACAGCCCATCGTTTGGCGATGCCCTATTGCATGGGAACGCTTTATTGGCAATATAATGACTGCTGGCCCTCAATTTCATGGGCTTCTGTGGATGTTTTTAATCAACCAAAAGCATTTTACTATCGAGTGAAACAAATGTATAAAGAAATTGCGCCTTTTATTGTTCAAAGAAATGATTCTATCCTATTCTACATCAGCAACTTGTATAATAAAAAAACCGAAGGAAAAGCAATTATTGGAAGATACGATGTAGAAAACAGTCTTCTGCTTTTAGACACCCTCGATTTTTCGTGTGATCATTTAAGCAATCAAATAATACATTCATTTATTGTGGACAGCAATTTTGTATATGCTCTTGAATTACAAGATTCTAGAAATAATTTTATTGGGAATTTTACTCATTTTTCAAATGTAAATTTGATTCAAAAAATGACAAATGCAGAAGTACAAGTAAATCTTGATTCAAAAAACAGATTAAAAATTGAAACAAAGCAGCCTATTTTTGGTCTCTGGTTAGAGCATAAGGGACTTCTGTTTTCCGAGAATGCAATGCACATATTCCCAGGATTTACATACTTAATTGAAGGTTCCGACCTCTCTAATTTCGACATAAAAACACTGAAAACAAACAGCTTAAACTCTGTATATAAAAGATTATCAATTGAAAATAAAAAATAAAAAGATGAGAAATTTCAAAAAGTTTGTACAAACAACTGCTTTTTTGGTACTATTATCAAGCATACATGCCCAAAACCTGACCCAATATGTAAATCCATTTATTGGCACCGATGCTCATGGACACACCTATCCTGGAGCTCAAGTTCCTTTTGGCTTTATGCAATTGAGTCCCGACACTCGTTTGGACGGTTGGGATGGCTGCTCTGGATATCACTATTCGGATTCGGTCATTTATGGGTTTTCGCACACACATCTGAATGGAACAGGCGTTTCCGACTACGGCGATATCTTACTAATGCCCGCAGTGGGGATAAGTTCACCGGTCAATTATGCGTTTGCTTCCTCTTTTGATAAGAAAAACGAAATGGCAAAAGCAGGTTTCTATTCCGTCTATTTAAACCGTCCCAATGTTCAGGTAGAACTCACGGCCAGCGAACGTTGCGGAATGCATTCTTACCGCTTCCCAGTCCAAAAAAAACCTTCTATTTTCTTGGATTTAGAACACAGAGATGAAGTTCTGGACTCCTATTTAGAAATTGTAAACAACAAAGAAATTCGCGGAATGCGCCGCTCCAAAGCTTGGGCTACCGACCAACATGTCTATTTTGTAATCCGCTTTTCGGAAGCTTTTACCAATGCAGATCTGTTTAATAATGACAAATCAATTGGGAACACCAAATTTGTAAATTCGAAAAATATTAAAGCTCGATTTGATTTTAAAAAAACAAAAAAACCGATCCTTTTAAAAATTGGAATTTCGGCAGTAGACACCACGGGCGCTCGATTAAATTTAGATCAGGAGATGCCGCATTGGGATTTTGAGCAATATCGCAAACAAGCGGATGAGAGTTGGCAAAAAAGTCTTTCAAAAATCACCGTAGAGGGTGGAACTCAAAAACAGAAGATGGTTTTTTATTCTGCTTTGTATCATGTGATGCTTTCGCCAAATATTTACAATGACGTAGACGGCCGCTACCGTGGCAGAGATCATAAAATTCACAAAACCGACGGCTGGAATTATTATACTGTTTTTTCGCTTTGGGATACCTACAGAACACTTCATCCGCTGCTGAATATCATCGAACCGGAACGAACGCTTGATTTTATTCGTACCATGTTGGCACAACACGAACAAGGCGGACTTTTGCCAATGTGGGAACTTTCGTCCAACGAAACAGATTGCATGATTGGTTATCATGCAGTGCCAGTAATTTATGATGCTTGGGTAAAAGGAATTCGAGATTTTGATTTAAATAAAGCCTTTAAAGCCATGAAATCATCGGCCATGCAAACCCGTTTGGGATTGGCTGAAATGGATAAATATGGCTATATTCCATCCGACAAAGAACATGAATCGGTGGCAAAAACACTTGAATATGGATTCGACGACTGGATTATTGCACAAGTGGCAAAAAAGCTGGGCAAAGAGGATGAATATGCCTATTTTATTCGCAGAGCACAAGGATACAAGCATGTTTTCGACAAAGAAACCGGATTTATGCGTCCCCGTTTTAACGGTGGCTGGCTCTCCCCTTTTGATCCTGCGGAAGTTAATAATCATTACACCGAAGCCAATTCATGGCAATACTCTTTTTATGTACCCCAAGACATGGAAACTTTTATCGAAATGATGGGCGGCAAAAAAGCCATGGAAAACAAATTAACAGAAATGTTTGAAACAAAAACGGCTCCTTCAGGCCGTCACCAAGTGGATATTACGGGTTTGATTGGACAGTATGCACAGGGCAACGAACCCAGCCACCATGTTGCATATTTATTCAACTTTGTTGGGAAACCGGAATTAACTCAAGGCTATGTTCGCCGCATTATGGAAGAACATTATTCCGAAAAACCAGATGGTTTAAGTGGAAATGAAGATTGTGGTCAAATGTCGGCCTGGCTCGTAATGAGTGCAATGGGATTTTATCCTGTCACTCCTGGGGTCGATTATTACGTAATTGGTTCGCCATGGTTTAAAAAAACAACTATAAATCTATCCAATGGAAAACAATTTATCATCGATGCTCCAGATAATTCTACGAAAAATATTTACATTGCAAATGCCTTTTTAAATAATGAAAAATACTCGAAAAACTATTTTTCACATCAAGAAATATTAAAAGGAAGTACCTTGAAATTTGAAATGTCAGCAGATAAAGACTCAAAATGGGGAAAAGGGGAAGAAAATATTCCATCCACAGAAATTAAAGATCATTTAATTCTTTTAAGTCCAATTATTCAAACCGCTGCTCGAACATTTAATGATTCCATTTTGGTAGAAATCTACTCAAATGATTCCAAAAATGCCGCCATAAAATATACCCTAAACGGCAGTCAGCCTGATAAAACATCCATGGATTACCAAAAACCATTTTACATCCACAAAATCAGCACTCTGAAAGCGGCATCCTTTTCCGAAACAGGGAATAGAAGCGTTATCACAGAAGCATTTTTATCGAAATTACCAAAAGATGTGTCGGTTATTTTATCACAAAAATACAATCCACAGTATACGGCAGGCGGTCCCATAGGCTTAGTAGACGGAATTAGAGGAACTGTCAATTGGAGATTAGGAAACTGGCAAGGCTATCAAGACACTGATTTTGAAGCCATTGTAGATTATGGAAAAACAATATCCGTAAACGAGGTAGGAGCTAATTTTCTTCAAGATATAAAATCTTGGATTTGGACTCCAATAGAAGTAGCATTTTTTGTCTCTTTGGATGGAAAATACTTTGAATCTATAGGAAGTTTAAAAGCCAAACAAGACCCTAGCGAATTCAAATTGAGCGTAGATGAATATATCGTTTCTCTTAAAAAACCAATAAAAGCAAGATATTTAAAAGTAGTTGCAAAAAACATTGGAGACATTCCAGATTGGCATCCTGGGAGTGGATATAAGGGTTTTATCTTTATAGATGAAGTTTGGATGAAAGAATAAAAGAGATAAAATCATAATTAATTCGAGATGAAATTCATAAAAATAATTCTTTTCTTTCGTTAAAAAAAGGATAATAAATCAGATAAAATCAAAAAAATATGTAGGTTTGTTCTTTAAACTAATAATTATAATAATATGATGAGGAAAACTTTTTTAATGATGGTTCTTGCCGGAGTTATTGGAATGTTCCAAACGGCAAATGCATGTACCAATTTTATTGTCACTAAAGGAGCATCCAAAACCGGTGCCACTTATGTTACATATTCAGCGGATTCACATGCTCTTTATGGCGAACTCTATTATCGCCCTGCTGCTGAATACGCAGAAGGCACTATGGTTGACATTTACGAATGGGACACTGGAAAATATTTGGGAAAAATCAAACAAGTTCGCAAAACCTATTCAGTCGTAGGAAACATGAACGAGTTTCAATTGACCATTGGCGAAACTACGTATGGCGGTCGCCCAGAACTTGTAGACTCCACCGGAATCATGGATTACGGCAGTTTGATTTATACCACTTTGCAAAGAGCTAAAACCGCACGCGAAGCAGTCAGAATTATGACAGACTTGATGACCGAATATGGTTATTCCAGCTCTGGCGAATCCTTCTCTATCGTTGACCCAAACGAAGCGTGGATTTTAGAAGTCATTGGCAAAGGTTCTCCTGTATATGATAAAAAAGGACGAGTGGACGCAAAACAATACTCCAAAGGAGCTGTTTGGGTAGCTCGACGCGTTCCTGATGGATACATTTCAGGACATGCTAATCAAGCTCGTATTACTACTTTTCCGTTAAATGATAAAGAAAACTGTATTTATTCCAAAGATGTGATCACTTTTGCTCGTCAAAAAGGATATTTCAATGGTAAAGATGAAGAATTTAGTTTTGCTGACACATACGCTCCACTAGATTTTGGGGCTTTACGTTTTTGCGAAGCACGCGTTTGGGCAGGTTTCCGAAAAGTTTGCAAAGCCGCCGATGATTATTTCCCATACATCAATGGAGAAGATTTTAACAATAGATTGCCACTATGGATGAAACCCGATCATAAAGTATCCTTGGAAGATGTGTTTGGCATGATGCGTGACCACTACACTGGAACTCCTTACGACATGACCAAAGATGTGGGTGCAGGTCCTTACGGACTTCCATATCGCTGGCGTCCAATGGTTTGGGAACACAAAGGCGAAACATATGTTCACGAACGTGCTATCTCTACCCAACAAACTGGATTCTCATTCGTTGCCGAAATGCGCTCATGGTTGCCCGACCACATTGGCGGTGTGAACTGGTTTGGCGTTGATGACACTTATTTAACCGTTTATGTACCAATGTATTGCGGAATCACTTCTGCTCCCAGAACCTTCGAGGTTGGAAATGGCGACATGGGAACTTTTACTTTTGATGCCGCTTTCTGGGTTTTCAACTGGGTTTCTAGTCAAGTTTATACTCGCTGGAAAGATATGATTGTGGATGTGCAAAAAGTTCAAAAACAATTAGAATCTCAATTTAAAGCAGATGTTTTGGCTTTTGATAACATCGCTATCGAAGCATACAAAAAAGATCCTATCAATGGTCGTAATATGCTGACCGAATTCTCTCACCAAAGAGGCGATTATACCACCATGCGTTGGAAAAAACTAGGTGAATTCTTAATGGTAAAATATTTAGACGGAAACCTCAAAAAAGAGGAAAACGGAAAATTTATTCCTGATGAATATAATGTTTACAACCCAAGCTTCCCTCCCTATTCTGATGAATGGTACGGTCGCATTGTGAACGAACATGGTAAAACAATTAAAATGCGTGAAGTAAGCAAATAATATTTCATTGATATTTAAAAAAAAAAGCCCTGAAAGCGAATCGCTTTTGGGGCTTTTTTTGGGCAACTGGGAACCAAGCAACTGAGTGACTGGTTCCGAATTTTAAAAATTTTCGATTTTTTATTTTACAGGAGTGACTACGTATAAGTTGGTGTTTTTAGGACAACTTTATGTGCAAAGGACATATAAATCATCTCTTTGATTGATCAGCATGATGGGGATTTCATGATCGTTGGTCATGATTTTCAATTCGACAGGTCCAAATAAGTAATCAAAAAAAGAATAATAGCGTGTGGTCATGACCAAAATCAAGCTGGCACCAATTTCTTTGGCATAATCCACCGCAAATTCATCCATCTCTTGTTTCACATTCTGAATAATATGATTTTGATACTTAACATCCAGATTTTCATATAATTTTTCTGTGAATTTTGAATTTTCATACAATCTATTCTTCAAATATTCATCTTTATAAACAGTATACAAAACATGAACTGTAGCATCATAAAATCTACTAAAATAGCCTGCCCACAATGATTTTTCTTTGGCTTGACGATGAATATTTAACGGAAGCAATACTTCTTTATACGCATTTTCAACAGGCGGTTTGGTACCACAAACAACACAAGGAATTCGTGATTTTGAGATCATTTTCAACGCTGATTTAGCTCCAAAATAAGTCAAGCCTTTAGTTTTGGAAACAGACAAAACCATCAAAATGGCATTCAGTTCTTCCAAACAGGCATAAAAATCTTTATGGTTTATTTTTTTTACTTTCTGAATAAAAATAATAATATTTTCATTTTCAAAACGCAATTTTTGCTCAATTTTATCTATATCAACATGAACATGGCAAGCAATTAAAACCAATTCAGCCTTAAAAATTTCGGCAAACTTTAAACCATGTTCTGCCGCTGCCACACCAAAAGACGTATTGTCGACCAAAGCCACAATTCGAAGTGGTTTTTTTTCTGTTTGCTGATTATCTAAGTCCTTTAACATTTGGTTTTCCTGCTATATATTCTTTTAAATAAAAGGGTTCACAATATGCAACATTCACAAAATCATTGTTTTGAAAAGCAATTTCTGCCATGCTAATCAGATGTTCTGCCGATGCTAAAACATCTGGGAAATGAGCATTTGGGTGATTTCCGAAAAGTTCTTTGCATTTTTCAGCACCATTTCCAATAAAAAAACATGGCTTATTCAATTCTTCAGAAAAACTATTTTCATCGAGAATCTTTGCCGAAATGGGTTCTATATCTTCCATGTTCTGATTGAGAATGCAGGTAAAAACTTCCATTCGTCGGGCATCGATCATGGGAATTATGAAATATTCTTTTTCAGAAATATCTATTTTTTCAGAATATCCATAAGCCAGAGCATGCAATGTTGACAAACTAATTAATGGTTTATCCAGAGCATAGCAAATTGCTTTGGCTGTTGACATGCCAATACGAAGCCCCGTATACGAACCGGGTCCATGACTCACGGCAACAGCATCCAAACTCGCCTTTTCTAAATTCAATTTCTGAAAAGCATCTTCAATATACACTATTAATAAGACCACTTCCTGGTTCAAATCTTCCTATGGCAACTCTTGGCACATTTATTTTATGGATGGGATGGTTTGGATTTAATGGTGGTTCTCAATTAGCCTTAGG
>JAQUHH010000101.1 GCA_028683685.1 Bacteroidales bacterium | reverse complement strand
AGCGGCAGGCAATGGGTGTTGAAAATATTCACCAATCAACCATACGAGTTGATACGGTAAACAAGAAACAGCAGAAATATTTAACAAAATCAAAGAGTATGGGATAATTACGCCTTTTCGAAACTATAGAACATGTATTAACTTCTGATTTTCAATACTTTATAATACTGTAAGTTAGTTCATCATAATAAGGTTGCAAAAAAATACAGAAAAGTTATTTGAACAAAAAAATCATGAATTTGATCTCTTGAAGCAAACTTATTTAAGTTGATATCTTGTTGAAAAATCAGATTATTCTTCAAAAAAAATATTTCAAATGAAAAAATTATCAAAAACAATGGTGTCAAAAAATCTTTGCGGATTTAAGGATTTATAAAAACAGTTTTTAGCTACGCATTGTTTCAACCAGTTTTTTGCGATTGATAATGTAGATTACCTTTTTTTCCATTCTAATAATTCCTTCACTTTCCAATTCGCTAAAAATTCGACCTAAGGACGGGCGGGCAATTCCAAAAAAATCGGCTAATTCTTGTTGAGATGATTTCATAAAAATAGTATCATTTGCCCCCAATTCATCCAATATATAATGAGCAATTTTTTGGCGGATGGTTTTAAAGGACAAAAAATAAATACGATCACTTAAAAACTTGGCTTTATTTGAAATTAATGTCAAAAAATTCTGAAGAAAAAGATGGTTTTTTTGCATCATTATAAGCACTGATTTTTTGGGAATTTTCTGCATTTTTACTTTTCCAACGGCACTAATATTTACTGGATAGTGGTTGTTTTGACTAAATACAAATGCAATAGCCAGCGGAAAGCCCGCATGAATATCTTCTATCTTAACAAGCTTTCCCATTTCATCAATCATTTCTCCCTTCACGCTTCCTTCCAAAACAATCCATAATTCATTAACAACATCACCCCTCATTTGCAGCAGTTCTTTATCGCTAAAATTTAGCACTTGATTGGGTGCAGATTGCAAAATATCATCAATTTCGATGGGCGGAATGCCTTTAAATAAAGGACAAAATAATAGTTTTGCGTGCATCATTTTTTTTTTCAAAGATAAATAAAAATTGCAGTTTGATTCAATTTCATTAATTTCGCTAAAAATAAGTATGATTATTTATGAATTTAGAACAGAAAATAGATAGTTTTGCCACATTAGGTAAATTATTAGTGCAAGCCTCCAAAAACGAAATTTCTTCGGAATATCCAGAAATTTCAAGAAAACTAATTGCATTAATAGAAAATACTCACATTGAAAATCCATGGTTTATTAAAGAATACATCCAATACACGTTTCAACAAATTGGGAGTTCCCTGAGTATAGAGTTGCTTGAAAAATGGACAAATCATTACAGCACCATAGAATTGAACAAAGACAAAGCACAAACCATTGCTGTTGTGATGGCTGGAAACATTCCCATGGTAGGATTTCATGATTTTTTGTCGGTTTTAATAAGTGGTCATAAAATTCTCATTAAACAATCATCAAAAGATCCATTAATTTCTGAAATATCAAAAATTTTATGTGAAATTGATTCGGATTTTCTTCCATTTATCGAATTTGCTAATGACAAATTAGAAAATTTCGATGCCATTATTGCCACTGGCAGCAATAATACAAAAAGATATTTCGAATATTATTTTTCAAAATACCCCTCCATTATCCGAGGACATAGAAACAGCGTAGCAGTTGTAACAGGAAATGAAAACGAAAACGATTTAAAGAAATTAGCCGATGATATATTTTTATATTTTGGAATGGGATGTCGTAATGTTTCAAAAATTTATATTCCACTCCATTTCCCTGTTAAAAAACTGATAGAAGCTTTTCTTAGTTATGAAAAAATATTATTGAATCATCATAAATATTTCAACAATTATGAATATTACAAATCCATTTATTTAATCAACAAAGAACCCTTTTTAGACTCTGGATTTTTTATGATAAAAGAAAACTCACAATTATCATCGCCATTATCGGTGATTTATTGGGAAGAATATAACTCTAAAGAAGATTTAATAACAACACTTAATAAAGCCAAAAATAATTTACAATGCATTGTTTGTGAGGATGAAGCAATTTCCCCAATACGATTTGGAGAAGCTCAGAATCCAAGCTGGAACGACTATGCAGATGGCATTGATGTGTTAGATTTTCTATTAGGTTTGAAAAAAAGATAATTAAAGTTTTGTTTTTAAATTAAAAACATGTAATTTTGCACTCCAATTTAATAATACAGAGCAGAAATGAAAAAAGAGATTCATCCAAAAGATTACAGATTAGTTGTTTTCAAAGATATGTCGAACGAATATGCATTTATGACTCGTTCTACTGTAAAGACCAAAGATACTATTGAGTGGGAAGACGGAAAAGAATATCCTCTTATCAAATTAGAGATTTCTAACACTTCACATCCTTTCTTTACTGGCAAAATGAAACTTGTTGACACCGCTGGTCGTGTTGATAAATTCATGACTAAGTACAAAAAACATTACGAGAAAAAAACTCCACAAGAATAAAATTGAATTTATTTGATTTTATTGTTTTCACGACTTAGAGTTCTATATTTAAAACAAAAAATCAATTAAAATAAAACACAATTGGCATCTCTATTTAGAGATGCTTTTTGTGTTTTATTTTAATAAATCAACAAACCCAAGTAATAACTCAAAAGAACAAACCAACATCATCATAATTTAGCAGATTTTAACAAATTATTGTTGAAAAGATTGATAAACAATTTTATTCAAAACATTCTTTTTTGTACATTTGAAGAATGATTTATTAGTGCCAAAAACATAATACTTTAAACACATGAATTATATATTATTTGACGACAGTGCCCGTAATCAATTACTACCACTTACCTTTACTCGACCGGTTGCCGAAATCCGAATTGGAATAATGACCATTCGTGAAAAATGGGAGAAGTTTTTAGCTTGCGGCACTTCTACCTTAACTGAACCATACTTAGCTAATAAATATCCAATAGAAAAAGGAGAGATTAATACTTTAATCAATGCTTCTATCATTCCAAATCCAGAATTGGTAAAAATGATTAAAAAATTAAAACCCAATCAATCCATTATTAGTGGAGAAACTATTTTAGCATATCAAATTTCTGGAGATGATTTTTTAAATCTTGACGAAGTTTCTTTCGACGATACTTCAGAAGAGAGTGACGAAAAACCGATTGAAGAAGAACTTATTGAATTTTCTGGTGAATATACAAAAATCAACAATCCATGGGATATTTTTACTTTTAACGAACAGGAAATTGTTGCTGACTACAAACTTTTGACGAAAGGGCGTAAATCACAAAAACTCTCGAGCACCAATCTTTTAATTGGGGACGAAAAAAATCTGTTTATCGAAGAAGGAGCTGTTATTGAAGGAGCCACAATAAATGTCAATGATGGACCTGTTTACGTTGCAGAGAATACCGAAATCATGGAAGGCTGCCTTATTCGAGGAGCATTTGCCTTATGTTCTCATGCTCAATTAAAAATGGGTGCAAAAATTTATGGTGGAACTACGATTGGACCCTATTCAAAAATTGGTGGAGAACTCAACAACGTGGTCATATTTGGATATTCCAACAAGGCTCACGATGGATTTTTTGGCAATTCGGTTATTGGCGAATGGTGTAATATTGGGGCAGATTCAAATACATCAAACCTGAAAAACACCTATGATAGTGTAAGAATTTGGAGTTATGCAAGCCAAACATTTATCAATACTAATTTACAATTTTGTGGTACCATTATGGGCGACCATGTTAAATGTGGCATCAACACAATGTTCAACACAGGCACCATGATTGGCGTATGTGCTAATATTTTTGGTTCGGGATACCAACGAAACTTTATTCCTTCGTTTGCATGGGGCGGCACTGCCGGTTTGGCAACCTATTCCTCTTCTAAAGCCATCGAAGTTGCTAAAAGAGTATGGGAAAGACGTGGAATTGAATTCACCAAATATGATGAAAAAATATTAAACAGCATTTTTAAGAACACACATCATAATCGAAAATTAAAATTTTAATATAAAAACCTGACTTTTTTTCCGATTTCTGTCTGAATATAACAATTGGTATTGTTTTGGCATACATTGTTTGTCAGCTTAATGATATAAAATTATCAAATAAGCAGACAAATTGTCTTATAAATATGCAATAAAATTTTGAAAATATAATGAAACATAACAAAGACTTTGAATTATCTGATTTATTAAACGGTGAAGCCGAATTTATTCCACTCATGAGTACTGAAGATGAAAATTCGATTCGCACGACCCCCATTCCTGAAATATTGCCCATCCTACCTTTACGCAACACTGTATTGTTTCCTGGCGTGGTTATTCCGATAACAGTAGGTCGCGATAAATCAATAAAATTAGTAAAAGAGTACTACAAAACAAATAAACTCGTTGGAGTTGTCGCTCAATTAGACATGAACGTAGAAGATCCCGAATTTGAGGACATGTATAAAATTGGCACTTTGGCAAGAATCATTAAATCTTTTCAGATGCCCGATGGAACTACAACCATTATCATACAAGGGGTTCGGAAGTTTAAAATCATTGAAATGCTTCAAACAGAGCCGTATCATATGGCAAAAGTAGAAGCGTATGAAATAAGCCAAGAATCACAGATTCCTTTTGAGAATGCAGATTTCAAAGCAATTAATGATTCCATCAAAGACATGGCTTTGCAAATCATTAAAAATTCACCAAACTTACCTTCAGAAGCTGGATTTGCGATAAAAAACATCGAAAGTCCAAACTATTTAATCAATTTCGTTTCATCAAACTTAAATATTGAAATTTCCGAAAAACAAGAATTACTTGAGATAAATGATATGTTTACATTTGCAAATCAAGTCATAAAATACTTATCGGGAGAACTTGAATTATCCAAATTAAAGAGCAAAATTCAAAATAAAGTAAAGCTGGACATTGACAAGCAACAGCGCGATTATTTTCTTTCTCAGCAACTAAAAACAATTCAAGAAGAACTTGGAGGAAACCCAATTGAAGAAACCATAAAAATTTTTAAAGAAAAAGCAGCTCTAAAAAAATGGGATAATGAAACGGCTAAAATTTTTGAAAAAGAGTTACAAAAACTAAGTCGTTTAAATATGCAATCACCAGACTATTCCATTCAAGTAAATTATTTGGAAACATTTGTCGAATTGCCATGGAACGAATATACAAAAGATCTTTTAGATTTAACTCGGAGCCGAAAAGTACTAGACAGAGACCATTATGGATTGGAAAAAGTAAAAGATAGAATTATTGATTATTTAGCAGTCTTAAAGTTAAAAGACGATATGAAATCTCCAATTTTATGTTTGTACGGACCTCCGGGCGTTGGAAAAACATCATTGGGCAAGTCGATTGCAGAATCGCTGGGTCGAAAATACATTCGTGTTTCTTTGGGCGGTTTGCGCGATGAATCCGAAATTAGAGGGCATCGAAAAACGTATATCGGAGCTATGCCAGGACGGATTATCCAGAGCATGAAAAAAGCAAAGTCTGCAAATCCCGTTTTTGTCCTGGATGAAATTGACAAAGTTTTGGGCATGAATATTAGCGGAGATCCTTCAGCCGCATTATTAGAGGTTCTTGACCCCGAACAAAACAATTCTTTTTATGACAATTTTCTAGAAACAGGATTTGATTTATCCAAAGTTTTATTTATTGCTACTGCAAATAACATTTCCAACATACACCCAGCCTTGCGCGATAGAATGGAAATAATTGATGTTTCGGGCTATTCCATCGAAGAGAAAGAATTTATTGCCAAACGTCACTTAATACCTAAGCAACTGGTTGAGCATGGAATGACCAAAGAAGATGTTCATTTTTCGCCCGCCATCACTCGAAAAGTCATCGAAGATTATACCCGTGAATCCGGAGTTCGTGGTTTGGAACGCAACATTGCTAAAATGATTCGATCAAAAGCTCGATACAAGGCTATGGATGAGCCTTTTTCACCCAAATTTACAGTAGAAGAAGTTGAAAAAGTAATGGGACCTCCTATGTTTAAACGTGAACAAGCATTAAAAGAATCGATTTCCGGAGTAGCAGCTGGATTGGCTTGGACAGCGGTTGGAGGAGAAATTCTTTTTGTGGAAGCATCCGTAAGCAGAGGCAAAGGACTTTTGTCAATCACTGGCAATTTAGGGGACGTAATGAAAGAATCGGCCACCATTGCATTTGAATACATTAAATCGCACAGCCTTGATTTTGGCATTGAACCTGAATATTTAGAGAAGATAAATCTACATATTCACGTTCCAGAAGGAGCTACGCCAAAAGACGGCCCATCTGCTGGAATTACCCTATTAACCGCCATGGTTTCGGCACTTACCCGAAGAGTTGTTAATAGCAAATTTGCAATGACTGGAGAAATTACACTCCGTGGAAAAGTACTGCCAGTAGGCGGCATTAAAGAAAAAATATTAGCAGCTCGCAGAGCTTCTATATTCAATATTATATTGAGTTCTGACAATCAAAAAGACATCGTCGAAATTGAAGAAAAGTACAGAAAAGACATTCAGTTTTTCTTCGTTGACTCCATGGACGAAGTGATTCAAATTGTTCTAACGAAAAGTACGGACGGTGAAATTTTAAAATATTAACACGTTAAATAAAAAGAAAAAAATACTTTTTACTTGACAAGCATTTAAAAAGTATTATATTTGGTGATTAAGAAAAAAAAACGAACATGGTTAAAGAAGAAAACGAAACTATATCTGATTATAAGAGCGAACAAACATCACAGAATCAACTGATTTTGCTAAATGACGACGTGAATTCTTTCGATTATGTTGTAGATACTTTAATTGATATTTGTGAACATGATCCGCTTCAAGCGGAACAATGTGCATGGATTACACATCATAAAGGCAAGTGTGTTGTTAAACAAGGCGAAAAAACAAAATTGGTAAGCATGAGACGCTCTATTATCGATCGTGGTTTGAATGCCGAAATTCATAATTAATTATGGGCTGGGGAGCAATTGTATTTTTAATCGCCATTGGTATTGTCGTCATTTTACTAGAAATCCTAGTGATTCCAGGAGTTGGCATTGTGGGAATAATCGGGTTTGTGAGTGTCGTTTTTGGAATCTTTCAAGCATATTCTGTATACGGCACGATGGCTGGAAACATTACATTAATCATATCCGCCTTTATCATGGTATTGTTATTTGTAATGTCATTGCGGTCCAATACATGGAAACGGCTCATGTTAAATGACAGCATAGACTCCAAAATGAATACCATCGATGAAACGCTTGTAAAAGTTGGTTCCGAAGGTATTTCCATATCTCGCTTAGCCCCTTCAGGTAAAGCACGAATTGAAGGAGAATTGTACGAAGTTCACACCTTAGGAGAATTTGTGGATGAAAACACTGAATTAATCGTTGTAAAAGTAAATAGAAACAAAATAATTGTAAAAACAAAAAAATAAATTATGGAAAATGTAGGCTTGTTAGCAGCGATAGCTGTAGGTGTAATAATTTTGTTATGGTTATTCTTATGGATGATTCCCGTAGGATTATGGTTTTCAGCTTTGGTTTCAGGCGTAAGAATTTCTTTAATTCAGCTTATTTTGATGCGTTGGCGTAAAGTTCCACCATCAATTATTGTCAACGCTTTAATTACTGGAACAAAAGCGGGCATTCCTCTCAATAGAAACGACTTAGAAGCTCACTTTCTGGCTGGAGGCCAAGTTAAACGAGTTGTCAATGCTTTGATTTCAGCAGACAAAGCCAATATTGATTTAACTTTCAAATCGGCAACAGCTATTGATTTGGCAGGCCGTGACGTTTTTGAAGCCGTACAAATGTCGGTAAATCCAAAAGTTATTAATACGCCTCCTGTTGCTGCTGTGGCAAAAGACGGGA
>JAQUHH010000100.1:7521-7996 GCA_028683685.1 Bacteroidales bacterium | reverse complement strand
GCCTTTGGGAATGGTCTTTTTAAAGGAAACCTTCAGGCTTTGGTTGGTCAACTTTACGATAATCCACAATATAAAAACATGAGAGACTCAGGTTTCCAAATTTTCTATATGTTTATTAACATTGGTGGGATGTTTGCTCCTTTTGCAGCAACGTCTGTACGTAACTGGTTTGTAAAATCTCAAG
This sequence comes from Bacteroidales bacterium, assembly GCA_028683685.1. Taxonomy (GTDB): domain Bacteria; phylum Bacteroidota; class Bacteroidia; order Bacteroidales; family WCHB1-69; genus JAQUGA01. The sequence continues at coordinate 7,812 of JAQUHH010000100.1, read as the reverse complement.
GTTTTGCTTACCACCAAGATTTACCCGCACTTTGTCATCAATTCAATGATGGAAAAATGAGTGAAGAAGTTATTAGTGGCAGATTTACCGAACTTGCAACCAGAGTTTCTGACGGGACTACACCAGCTGATTTGTCTTCATTTGCAACAAATTATTTGGAAGCGTTCAACACTGGGTTTCATTATGCATTCTCGGTAGCTATTGTAGCTATGATTATATCTTTGGTTGTATTTTTAGTATACAAAAATGTATTGCCAAATCCTGCTCTCAAAGTTGTAAATGAGAAAGATT
>JAQUHH010000100.1:0-7511 GCA_028683685.1 Bacteroidales bacterium | reverse complement strand
GAAAGATTCTACTTACTCTAAAGAAGATATCAAGCAAGATGCAAAAGAAATTAAACAAAGAATACTTGCTTTATTTGCAGTTTTCGGAGTGGTTATCTTTTTCTGGTTCTCTTTCCACCAAAACGGATTGACTCTGACCATGTTTGCAAAAGACTATACTTTGCTTAAAGTTGGGAACATTCAACTTTCTGCGGAAATATTCCAATCAATTAATCCATTTATCGTTGTATTCCTTACACCCGTAATTATGTGGATTTTCGGAAGAATGAATCGAAAAGGAAACGAACCCTCTACTCCAAAGAAAATTGGTATCGGTATGGGTATTGCCGCATTCGCATTTGTGCTTATGGCAGTTGGATCTATTGGTTTACCAAAACTTTCTGAAGTAACAGCTATGGGCGGAATGCCAGATGCAGCTCGGGTAACTCCATGGTTGCTTTTTGGAACCTATTTTATTTTAACGGTTGCTGAATTATTTATTTCTCCACTTGGACTTTCATTTGTATCTAAAGTTGCTCCTGTTCACCTTCAAGGCTTAATGCAAGGAGCATGGCTTGGTGCTACCGCCATTGGAAACTTCTCTCTTTTCATGGGAGCAATGATGTATGAAAGCATTTCCATATCTGTAACATGGTCCGTATTCGTAGTCGTTTGTGCACTATCCATGATTGCCATGTTCTCTATGGTAAAATGGCTTGAAAAAGTTTCTAGCTAATAAGATAAAACTTTTTTAAAGAAAATAAATTATAAAAAAAGCTCTGCTCAAAGCAGAGCTTTTTTTTGTCTAAAGTAAACTTTATCAACAAAAGTTTGTATTTTTACAAACTGAAAAAACAAATAAAAAATATATTATGGCAAAAGTTCTAATTATTGGTGCAGGTGGTGTTGGTGCTGTTGTTACTCACAAATGTGCACAAGTTCCGGAAGTATTTACCGAAATAATGCTCGCCAGCCGTACAAAAGAAAAATGCGATAAAATCGCTGCTCAAATTAAAAATACAAAAATCCAAACAGCCAAATTAGACGCTGATGTGGTTCAAAACACCATTGACCTCATTAATTCTTTTAAACCAGACATTGTTATCAATGTGGCACTTCCGTATCAGGATTTAGTGATTATGGATGCTTGTTTGGCAACCAAAACCAACTATTTAGACACTGCAAACTATGAGCCCATTGATGAGGCAAAATATGAATACAGTTGGCAATGGGCATATCACGACCGTTTTAAAGAAGCCGGAATCATGGCTATTTTAGGTTGCGGTTTCGACCCCGGAGTGACCAGTATTTTTACCGCTTATGCTGCCAAACATTATTTTGACGAAATTCATTATTTAGATATTATCGACTGCAACGCTGGAGACCACGGAAAAGCTTTTGCAACCAATTTTAATCCAGAAATCAACATTCGCGAAATTTCTCAAAAAGGTCGCTATTGGGAAAATGGTAAATGGGTAGAAACGGAACCATTGGAAATTCACAAACCCATTCATTACCCAAATATCGGTGAAAAAGAATCTTATCTTTTGTATCACGAAGAGTTAGAATCTTTGGTCAAAAATTTTCCAACCATAAAACGAGCTCGTTTTTGGATGACTTTTGGCGAAAAATACATTCAGGCACTTCACTTACTTCAAGAAATTGGCATGACTAGCATAGAGCCGATTATGTATGAAGGTCGTGAAATTGTTCCTCTTCAATTTCTAAAAGCAGTTCTTCCTGAGCCTTCGTCCCTGGGCGAAAACTATAAAGGACAAACCTCTATTGGCTGCCAAATTAAAGGAATCAAAGATGGAAAAGAACGCACCTATTATATTTGGAACAACTGCCACCACGACGAAGTTTACAAAGAAATTGGAGCACAAGCAGTCTCCTACACAACCGGAGTTCCTGCAATGTTGGGAGCCATGATGGCCATTACAGGAAAATGGAGTGGAAAAGGAGTTTTCAATGTGGAAGAGTTTAATCCAGACCCATTTTTAGAACTTCTTGGAAAATATGGCTTGCCTTGGCACGAAGAAGTTGATAAAGAATTAGCCGTTTATAAATAGTATTTATAACAAAACGACCTTTTACACATCAAAACATAAACCTTTCATAACGAAAGGTTTATGTTTTAAAAACTAAGATTTATGCAATTCAACACAAACGATATTCCTTCTCCCTGTTTTGTTTTAAACATGGCATCGCTGAAAGCCAATCTGCAGATTTTGGACTTGGTTCAAAAAGAAGCTGGAGTGAAAATTATTTGTGCACTAAAAGGCTATGCTTTTTGGTATACCTTTCCATTGTTAAAAGATTATCTTTCAGGAGCCACTGCAAGCTCGTTAAACGAAGCAAGTTTGATTGTGAACGAAATGGGCGTTGAAGCACATACTTACTGTCCTGTGTATCTGGAAGAGGAGTTTAAGGATCTTCTAATATACAGTAGTCATCTTAGTTTCAACTCATTCTCACAATGGGAAAAATTTAAGCCAACAATGGAAGAATTTCCAAGAAGAGTATCCATTGGTTTGCGCATAAATCCTGAATATTCGGAAGTAGAAACTGATTTATACAATCCTGCAATTGCAGGATCTAGACTTGGAATTACGATTGATAAATTTCCAGAAACACTACCCGAAGGTATCGAGGGATTGCATTTTCACACCCTTTGCGAAAATGACTCCTACACTTTGGAAAGAACCTTGGTTGAAGTAGAGAAAAAATTTGGACATTTAATAAAACAATGCAAGTGGTTTAATATGGGAGGTGGCCATCACATCACTCGGGAAGACTATGATTTAGAACATCTTATAAAGCTTTTACAAGATTTTAAAAAGAGATATCCCAACTTGGAAGAGGTAATACTGGAACCCGGTGAAGCCGTGGGCTGGCAAACTGGATATTTGAAATCGACCGTGCAAGATATTATTGACTCAAAGGGCATAAAAGTTGCCATGTTGGATGTCTCTTTTGCTTGTCACATGCCCGATTGTTTGGAAATGCCATACAAACCAAAAATTTGGGGAGCCAGCGATGCTCAAACTGGTAAAACAGCATACAGAATGGGTGGTTCTTCATGCTTGGCAGGCGATTACATGGGCATGGGAGATTATTCTTTTGAGGAAGAGTTGAAAGTTGGAGATTCTATTATTTTTGATGACATGATTCATTATACGATGGTAAAAACAACTTTTTTCAACGGCGTAAAACATCCTTCGATTGGAGTTATTGAAGAAGATGGAGAATTTCATACGCTCAAAAGCTTCGGATATTTAGATTATAAAAATAAATTATCGTAAAATGAGAAAATAATATCGTTGATTCTCAACATTTAAGAAACTTTAGATTTAATACATTAAAAAAACAATCAAAATTGCATTAAAAAATATATTTTTGCAATTGAATAAAACTATTACAATGCTTAGTCGACGTTATTTGAGAACAAAAACACTACAAGCTCTTTTTGAGTTCGAAATAGGAAATAGTGTTACCCCAGCGGTTGGTGAAAAAAACCTTTTCACCTCTATCCGAAACTTAAAGAGTCTTTCGCTGATTCATTTTGAGATTATTTTAAATTTAAAGAAATTAGCTCTCGAACGTATTGAAAATGCCAAGACTAAATTTCTTCCTTCACACGAAGACTTAAACCCCAATCTAAAATTCGTTCAAAACTCAATTTTCCAAATTCTCGAAAACAATACAGATTATCAAGAACAGATAAAAAGCAACAAAATAGACGTCAGTCCCGAAATTGACATTGTAAAACAGATTTTTCAAAACCTGATTAATTCGGACGAATATAAAACATACATGAGTTCTGACACTTCTGATTTTGAAGAAGATATGAATTTCATCATGAATATATTTAAAGATTTTATCGTCAACAATGATGCATTATCCTCGGCTTATGCAGAGAAAAACTTGCATTGGTACAGCGATTTCTTCGAAGCGGCTCTTTTGACTGCCAAAAGTATAAAAGGCTTAACTCCCAACTATCCTAAAGATCAAGAACTTCCTGCTTTTATCAGTGATGAGGATGATGACGCTGATGATATTGTTTTTGTAAGAACACTGTATCATTCAGCCATAAAAAACAAAGATAAATACATGGAAATCATTATAAACCGATTGGAAAACTGGGATTCAGACCGATTGGCAGTCTTGGATTTAATTATTTTAAAAATGGCTTTGGCCGAATTTATCGAATGTCCATCAGTGCCTATTAAAGTAACCATTAACGAATATATTGAATTATCAAAAGATTATAGCACTCCCAAGAGCAAAATTTTCATCAACGGACTGTTGGACAAAATATCCATCGAACTTTTGAGCAAAAATATTATCCAAAAAACGGGCAGAGGCTTATTAACATAAATGACCATGAAACAATTACTTTTTACATTCACAATTACTTCCATGCTTCTGTTCCTGAGTTCGTGTGGCAATAGTGAAAAACCCATCAGCACTGACGTGGTAAACAACCCTAAATCGGCATCCTCAACAAAAGAAGGGTCTGTTCCGATGTTGACATTTGACAAAAACGAACATGATTTTGGAATAGCCATGCAGGGCGAACGTCTCTCCTACTCTTTTAAATTTACCAATACGGGTAAAAAAGATCTTATTATTTCTCAAACATCTGCAAGTTGTGGCTGCACGGTCGCTGATTTTCCACAAACTCCCATCCATCCCAACGGCAAAGGTCACGTCACCATTGTTTTCGACACAAAAGGATTAAAAGGACTTCAAACAAAAAGTGTAGTTGTATATGCGAATACCAATCCAAATCAAGTAAACCTCAGAGTATCAGCCATGGTTGATATTCCTTAAGATAAATATATTAATCAATTAAAAACAAAAAATATGGAAATTACAAACATTATTCTTATGATGGGTGGGCAAGAAAAAGGTGGTGGTGCATCCTCATTTATTTTTTTGGCGCTCATTATTGTCGTATTCTACTTCTTTATGATTCGTCCACAAGTAAAGAAAACCAAAGAACAGAAAAAATTTAGAGAAGCCATTAAAAGAGGCGACCAAATAATTACCATTGGAGGTATTCATGCAAAAATCACAGACGTTCAAGAAATGACTTTTACTATTGAAACCGAAGGTGGCAACCGTATGAAGATCGAAAAGTCGGCAGTTGCAACAGGTCACGGAGAATTAATGGACACTCAAAAATAAATTCATATAAACTTTTCTCTTTTAACAGTTAAAAGAGAAAAGTTTATAAAAAAACATTGCACAATGATTAAAAAAAACATCATTATTTTCTCTTCTTGTGCAATCATTTCGATGGTTGGGTGGCTTTCTATTAAGCTTAGTAAAAACTATTATCAAAATTTCATTCTCCGGTATGAAATCAAAAATATACCCAAAAACATTCGTCTTAGTTCCGAAAACAATACCATAAAAATCAATTTCAAAGCCGATGGGTTTAAACTTGCCAACATGGCTAAAACAATTAAAACGGCAGACTATTTTATTGATTTTTCAGAACTTAATTATTATAAAAACACATCCAACGGAGTTTTAAAAATCCCTAGTGAACTTATTGTTTCTCAATACAATAAAAAATATTTAAACGAAGTTGAAATCATTCAATTTTCCCCCGATACTTTAGTATTTCAAACATTTGAAATACGTCAAAAAAAGGTACCCATTGTCACCGTTTTCAAAATACCTGAAAGCAATATGACTTTTGAAACAGAACTCACCAAACTTCCTGATTCTGTATTTATTAGCGGAGACAAAAACCACATCGACACCATTTCTGTAATTTATTCAGAAGCTGTTGATATTCGTATATTTGCATTAGAAGAGATTCAAAATGCTAAGCTTTTATCTCCCTCAAAAAGCATTAGCCTTTCGCATTACTCCGTGGATATCCGACTTAGCTCTCCCAATAAAATTTATATAAAACAGAATATCAAGCTATTACCACAATCTGAAAAAGAATTCATATACATTCCCGAACAATCATTTGCTGTTTTAGAATACGAAACCGAACTCTCTAAAATGTCCAATCTTGTTCCCGACAGCTTTAAAGTAGAAATGAATCTTAATGAAAAACACGACAATATTGCTCCCTTAAAACTAACAAAACATCCTCAAGGAATGAATAAAATTCTGGTTTCTCCATCTGTTACGAGTTTTGTAAAAAGCAAGAAGCCATGATGCAAAGCATTGGCATTACCGGTTCTATCGCCAGTGGAAAGAGTAGCATTGTTCGATTTATAGAGCTATTAGGATTTCCAGTTTTTAAAGCCGACACAGCAGGGAGAGAAGTATTGCAATCGCCCCAAATTATTAAGCAAATAAAAGTACATTTTGGATTAGAAATAATGGACGGCGAAAATATTGACCGAAAAAAACTGGCAAATATTGTTTTTCAAAATGAAAACAAATTAAAAATCCTCAATGCAATCGTCCATCCAGCCGTAATTGAGTCTTATCAGAATTGGAAAAACAATCAAAAATCGCCCCTTGTTTTTCATGAATCTGCCATTATTTTTGAACATCATTTGGAATATCTCTTCGATAAAATTATCTGTGTATATGCACCAGAAAAACTGTGTTTACAAAGAGCAATGAAAAGAGATCAGACTTCCATTGAAGAAATAAAAAACAAGTTAAAAAACCAATTAAAACCTGAAGAAAAGTGTAAAAAAGCTGATTTTATTGTTCAAAATGACGACGAAACAGCCATAATTCCTCAAATACTTTCAATCCTTGAAAAACTTCAAATCACATAATAAGAGTCATTATTTTTTTGTTTTTTGGTAGACTAATCCTTGCTCCAATCTTATTATAAACGACTGGTAATCATCATTTTTAGCAAATTGAGATGCAAAATGCCGAATCGATATTTTTTCAAGTTGATTATTAAAGAGATTTTCAAAAGCAATTTCATTTAAATAGATTATAAAATCTTTGAGCATTTGATTTGCTTCTTCCTCATTTTTCATTTTGAAAATAATTGCAAACTCATCCCCTAAGCGATAGCGGACAACATTACAATTTTTATTTTTAAAAAAAGTATATAATTCAAAAGCAAAATTTTCTAATATATTATCCCCCGAAGAAATACTCATATTATTAAATCGCCGAAAATTCACAATATCAATCAATGCCACCGAAAAAATAAAATCTGAATTATTTTGGTGTTTTTTTACTAATAATTCAATATGTTTTGCAAACCATCTATAATTCTTTAAGTTTGTTTGTGAATCTGTTACAGCGAGTCGCATATAAAAATTCAGCATAAAAAACAAAAAGACAATTACCAAAAACAACATTAATACAATTATCTTAGTACATGACAAAAATACAACCACCTGATATTCACATAATTATGTTCATAACTTTTCGATATATTTTACTATAACAAACTGGTATTCAGTATCTTAGATGATAAATCACAACATCTAACACTAAGACACATGAATGCCAGTATTGATTACAAAAATAGCAATTTAATTGACAGTTTAACATCTTTTTTTGGAGATGAGATGAATTATGCG
>JAQUHH010000099.1 GCA_028683685.1 Bacteroidales bacterium | reverse complement strand
AATATCCCAATGCTAAATGCTACGCAGGTAAAAAACCTTGGGAATGTAAAGTTGATATCGCATTGCCTTGCGCTATTCAAAATGAAATGAATTTAGAAGATGCAAAAGCACTTAAAGCAAACGGAGTAACATTGGTTGCTGAAGTTTCTAATATGGGTTGTACATCTGATGCTGTTGATTTCTTCATCGAAAACAAAATGTTATTTGCTCCTGGTAAAGCAGTTAATGCTGGTGGAGTTGCTTGTTCAGGTTTAGAAATGACACAAAATGCGATGCATATTTCTTGGACTAACGAAGAAGTTGACAAATGGTTACACCAAATCATGAATGATATTCATAGTCAGTGTGTAGCTAGCGGAAAAGATGGAAAATACATCAACTACGTTAAAGGTGCCAATATTGCAGGTTTCTTAAAAGTAGCTCAAGCAATGTTAGCTCAAGGTGTAATTTAATCGAACTTATCTTATATCATGAAATAGAGGCTGTTATCAGCCTCTATTTTTTTTTATTTCATTTTCTGAAGAAATTTTGTTAAATGATATGGATTTAGCTAAAAAAAGTAGTATTTTTGCATTAATAATCGTTTGATTGTTTAATTTATGAATGATGATATAGCAAATGTAATAGACGGAATTGAGCATAAAGTTCACAGTTTATGTTTGATTAATAAAAAAATTAAGCATGAAAATGAACACTTACGAAATCAAATTGTTGAATTAAAAACAGATATAGAAACAACGAAAGAACAATTAAATGAATTGGAAAATAAAATTAAAATAATAAAATTATCAAAATCAATAGAAAATAAACGAGAACTTACAGATACTAAATTGAAGATAAATGAATTAGTGCGGGAGATTGATAAATGTATTCAGATGCTGAATCAATAATATAAATAAAATGGAGCTTGGTATTACAGTTAAAGTATTAGATCGAGAATATAAACTCACCATAAAAAGAGAAGATGAAGAGGTTGTAAGAAAAGCTTTAAAATTAATTGAAACAAGAATTGAAGATTATGCAAAAAGATATGCTTTTAAAGACAAACAAGATTTATTATCCATGGTTGTTTTGCAGTATGTTATAAACTCAATAAAACTAGGAAATAAACAAGAGTATTTGGATAATCATATCAATCAGAAATTAAATGATATTGATTCTATTTTGGATGAACATTTGATGATAAATAAAGACGTTCTTTTACAAAAAATATAGCCCGCATATATTTCGTAATGGTTTGGTAAACTCAACATTAAACAATTAGAAGTAAGCTCAAAAGTTGCTAAAACAGGCCTCAATTGCTTGCAATGTCACTTGTGACCAGTGGAAGTTTGACCAACTTGGCCCTTTTAACCATGAACATTTGGAGTTTACTCAAATGACGAAGTATTGCGGGTTTTTTAATTATATATATAAACTTAAATTTACTTAACTTATGACTATTTACATTGTTATATCAGCTTTATTAGGAATTGCAGTTGGAATTGCACTGTCCTATACTTTGCTGAAAAACACTCTTCAAAAGGACAGCGTGCGGCTTTTGAAAGATGCTCAGGAAGAAGCTGAGCTTACCAAAAAAGAACGTATTCTTCAAGCAAAAGAGAAGTTTCTTCAATTGAAACTTGAACATGAAAAACAAATTAATGAAAGAAATCAACAAATGTTGGTTGCTGAAAATAGAGTAAAACAAAAAGAAAATCAAATCAATCAAAAGACTGAAGAGTTAAACCGTAAGCAAAATGAAGCAACTATTGCAAAAGATACTTTAACTCAGCAATTGGAAGTGGTTTCTCGAAAACAAAGTGAGTTGGAAAAAGCGTCTGCTCAACAAAGAGAGCAATTAGAAGTCATTTCTAGCTTATCACAAGAAGAAGCGAAAGAGCAGTTGATTAAAATGATGGAAGATGAAGCACAATCGGAAGCCGTAAATCTTATAAAAGATATTATGGAAGAGGCAAAAATGACCGCCAATATGGAAGCCAAAAAAATTGTTGTTGAAACAATTCAGCGTACGGCTGTTGAAAATGTGATTGAAAACTCAGTTTCGGTATTTAATATTGATAATGATGAAATTAAAGGACGAATCATTGGACGGGAAGGTCGAAATATCAGAGCTTTAGAATCACTTACGGGTGTAGATATTATAATTGATGATTCGCCAGATGCCATTTTATTATCTAGTTTTGATCCTGTTCGTCGCGAAATTGCTCGTTTATCATTGCATAAATTAGTAACGGATGGAAGAATACATCCTGCTCGTATTGAGGAAGTTGTTGCGAAAACAAAAAAACAAATTGAACAAGAAATTGTAGAAATTGGAAAACGAACTACTATTGATCTCGGCATTCATGGAGTTCATCCTGAATTGATTCGTATGATTGGTAAGATGCGTTATCGTTCTAGTTACGGTCAAAATTTGCTACAACACTCAAAAGAGGTTGCTAATTTATGTGCGACTATGGCTTCTGAATTAGGATTGAATGCAAAAATTGCAAAAAGAGCTGGATTGTTGCACGACATTGGTAAAGTGCCTGATAATGAGCCTGAATTGCCACATGCAATTTTAGGAATGCAGTTGGCTGAAAAATTTAAAGAAAAAGCTGAAGTAGTAAATGCTATTGGAGCCCACCACGACGAAATTGAAATGGAATCTTTATATGCACCTATTGTGCAAGTGTGTGATGCTATTTCAGGTGCTCGTCCAGGTGCTCGTCGTGAAGTTGTGGAAGCTTATATTCGTAGATTGAATAAATTAGAAGAGATGGCTCTAACTTATCCTGGCGTAATGAAAACATATGCCATACAAGCGGGTCGTGAACTAAGAGTAATTGTGGGTGCTGAAAAAATAAATGATGAAGAAGCGGATAAAATTTCAATTGATTTGTCTAAAAAAATTCAAAATGAAATGACTTATCCGGGACAAATAAAAATTACAGTGATTCGTGAAACGAGAGCTGTTAACTACGCTAAATAAAGAATTCTTAAGTTCATATAAAAAAAGAGGCGATTTATTTCACCTCTTTTTTTTTAATATCCAATTATAAATATGGTAGGAATTTTATGAAGTTCAACTTTCGTTTTTTTCCAATCTCGGATGCTCATTGTTTTAATTAATTGATCATCATTCATTATATTTGCTGCAATGCACAGATGAAGGTCGTTGTGACAACTTTTTAATATCGATTCTAGCATTTTATTATTTCGATAGGGTGCTTCAATAAAAATATGAGTAGTTTTGGTTTTTAGAATGTCGCTTGAGATGTTTGAAATGCATCTCTCTTTTTCATTTTTATCAATGGGAAGATATCCATGAAATTTAAAGGACTCTCCATTTAAACCCGATGCCACTAAAGCCAGAAAAATAGAAGATGGACCCACCAAAGGAATGATTTGAATGTTCATTAAGTGAGCTTCAAGCACAATTTCTTCTCCAGGATCGGCAATGCAAGGAAGGCCGGCTTCCGATAATATACCAATGTTTTGACCTTTGTAAATGGGTTTCAAAAGATCTGCAAACGACTGTTTGTCGGAATGTTCGTTGTAAATATGAAAAACAGAAGTTTCAATTAAGTCTTTGCAGTTGTTGGCTACTAAAAAACGTCGAGCAGTACGAAGTTCTTCAACAATGAAAACGGAGATTGATTTTAGAATCTCAATATTGTATTCTGGAATTTCTTTTTTAGCAGAATTTCCAATTGGAGTAGGAATAAGGTATAGTTTTCCAGGATTTATATTCATTTTGATATTGGCGTTGATGGTCTGTTTTATAATAAAACAAAACTATAAAAAAATAATGTCCAAAAATGAGAAATCCTAATTATATTTTGCTAATTTTGTTATTCATTAAAATCATGAAAAACTAAATATTATAAAGATGAAACATACTGAATTTACGAAGATTCATGAATCGCTCGGAGCTAAAATGGTTCCTTTTGCCGGTTTTTACATGCCTATTCAATATGAAGGGCTAAACGTTGAACACGAACACGTTAGAAGCAAAGTAGGTGTTTTTGATGTATCCCATATGGGAGAAATTTATGTGAAAGGTCCAAAAGCATTGGATTTGGTTCAATATATTACAACCAATGATGCCTCAACATTGATAGATGGAAAAATTCAATATTCTTGTTTCCCAAATGGCAAAGGAGGCATCGTTGATGACTTTTTAGTCTATCGAATGAAAGAAGATTTTTATTTGTTGGTTATAAATGCAGGTAATATTGATAAAGACTGGGCTTGGGTTCAGGAACAAAATAAAAAAATTGGGGCAGAAATTGAAAATGCTTCTGGAAGAATATCACAATTGGCAGTTCAAGGACCTTTGGCATTAAAAGCGATGCAAAAGCTTACTGATACACCTATTGAGGATATGGAATATTATACTCACAAAACAATAAAATTTGCTGGGATTGATGGAATTCTGTTTTCAATTACGGGATATACTGGTTCAGGTGGTTGCGAAATTTATTTTTATAATGAAAATGCTGAGCATATCTGGAATGCTGTATTTGAAGCCGGAAAAGAATTTGACATCAAACCTATTGGTTTAGCTGCAAGAGATACACTTCGCCTTGAAATGGGCTTTTGCTTATATGGAAACGATATCGATGAAACAACTCATCCACTAGAAGCCGGATTGGGTTGGATCACTAAGTTTGTCGACCATAAAGATTTTATTGATAAAGATCTGTATTTGAAAATTAAGGAAGAAGGATTAAGTCGCAAACTTGTTGCATTTGAAATGATTGATAGAGGTATTCCTCGACAACATTACAGTATTGTTGATGCAGAAGGGAATGAAATTGGCAAAGTCACTTCTGGCACACAAGGCCCATCGGTTAAGAAAGCAATCGGAATGGGATACGTAAAAACAGGTTTCACAAAAGTAGGAACTGAGATTTTTATTCAAGTAAGAGATAAAAAAATAAAGGCAAATGTTGTGAAATTGCCCTTTTATAAAAAGAGTTAACAAAACTTTAACTGTGCCTGAGAGGAAATACATATGTGTATTTCCTCTTTTTTTTGTCTTTATATAATAACAATAAAGATATTTGTATTGTTTAATATTAACATAATTTATCGTGTAACAATAAAATAACAACTATTTTTAATACTAGATTATAAGGCTCTGTGATGAAATTTTATTTTGCTGAAAATATATTTTGCTGAAAAAGTGTAAAAATCAATGAATTTTGAGCTTTAGAATGTTTTAATGTTTGAAAATTATATTTATGTAGATTAATTATAAATATCTGTTTTTAAATTTTTCGCGTATTCAGAGTGATTACATTGTTAAAGTAAATGCTATTTTTGTTTGGTAACAATGAGTATTTATTGTTTCTTAAAATAACAATAAATGTAAAAATTAATAATTGAATAAATATTAACCTTTAAAATCAAGAATTATGGTTGAAGTTGAAAGCTTAGTAAAGCGACTTGTAAACATCTATGGTAGAAAGCGTGAAAGTTTACTGCCTGTTTTACAAGGTGTCGTTGAACAAGAACGAACTCTTACAGAAGTAACATTGAAAATTGTTGCTCAGGAACTGGATTTGTCGGCAGCTCAAGTCTACGGAACTGCCACCTTTTATGGTTTTCTGGACACGGAACCCAGGGGAGAATTTGTAATTCGTGTTTGTAAATCAATTACATGTGCAATGAAAGGAAAAAATCAAATGATTAAAACGATGGAAGATACCTTGAAGTTAAAATTGGGTGAAACTACGAAGGACAAAAAGTTTACATTGTTGCAAACCAATTGTTTAGGTTGGTGCCACAAAGCACCAACAATGCTTATTAATGATGAAGTTTATATAAACCTTGATCAAGAAAAGGTGATAGAAATTATTCAAAGTTATAGTAGAAAAGGAACTTATTAAAAAACGGAGGGCAAAATTATGGCAGAGAAAACCCTTAAACGAGTAGATTTAATCTTTAGCGAAGATAACTACAGGGAAATAATAGAAAAAACGTTTGCAAAAACAGATGATGAAATCATTAATGAAATGATAGATTCGGGCTTAAAAGGTAGAGGTGGAGCCGGTTTTTTGACAGGATTGAAATGGAAATTTGCTCGGGATGCAAAATCGACAAATAAACATGTAATTTGCAATGCTGATGAAGGCGAACCTGGAACATTTAAAGATCGAGAAATTCTAGACAAAGTAGCACAAAAAGTTTTCACGGGAATGGCCATTGCTGCAAGAGTGGTTGGTGCCAAAAAGGGATACATTTATCTTCGAGGTGAATATCGTTTTTTAGTTCCAAAACTTCTTAAAGACTTAAAAGAATTCCACGCAATTATGAAAGCGGTGAACTTCGATTATGAAATTGATATTTTCATGGGCAGTGGAGCGTATGTTTGCGGTGAAGAAACAGCTCTTTTGGAATCTATGGAAGGAAGGCGAGGTGAACCCCGGAATAAACCGCCTTTTCCTGTAATAGAAGGCTATTTAGGCCAACCAACGGTGGTTAATAATGTTGAAACATTAGCTTCGGCTGCAATGGTTTGTAAAATTGGATCTCAAAGTTACAAACGTTTGGGAACAAAATCCTCACGTGGTTCAAAGCTGTTTTCCGTTTCGGGCGATACGCCTATTGCTGGTGTTTACGAATTAGAACTCGGTATGTCCTTGCAAGAATTTGTAGACGAATTTGGTGATGGAGATACCAAAGCGGTTCAAGTTGGCGGTGCTTCCGGTTTTTGTGTTCCTCGCAAAAAATTCCCAACAACTATAATTGGCTATCAAAGTGATTTGGAAGGCGATAATTTGCCAACTGGAGGTTCAATGATGATTTTTAATAGTTCTCGTTCAATGTATAATTTATTGAGAAATTATTTGGATTTCTTTGTTGAAGAATCGTGTGGACAATGCACACCATGCCGTGTTGGAACGCAACAATTAATATATGGTATTGAAGCAGTGAAACGGGGTGATAAAAATTCATCCTATTTGGACTATCTGTTAAAACTAACTGAAACGATGAAAATGACAGCAAAATGCGGTTTAGGACAGTCGGTTGCTAATTCTTTCTCGTCCATCGTGACTAATTTTAAAGAAGAAATGATATACTAAGAAATAATGTAACATTTAAAAATTGAAAAAAATGGCAGATAAAGTAAATTTAACCATAGATAATATAGATGTTAGCGTCGATAAAGGAAAAACAATTCTTGATGCAGCACGCCAAATTAATATAAACATTCCTGTTTTATGTCACCATCCAGATATTAATGTTGCAGGCAATTGCCGTGTTTGTGTAGTTGAGCAAGTTGGGGCACGTACTTTGCCCGTTTCATGTGCTACGCCCGTTTCTGATGGAATGGAAATTTATACAAACAGTCATAAAGTTCGCACTGCACGTAAACATATTATTGAATTACTGTTGTCCGAGCACAATGCTGATTGTACAAAATGTTATAAAAATGGCAAATGTGAGTTACAGGAATTAGCAGCTGAGTTTAAAATCAGCAATGATTATTTCATTGATTTGGTGCCTCTCAAAAATTATACTATTGACAAATATTCACCGTCCATCGTAAAAGATGATAGCAAATGTGTACGTTGTCAGCGATGTGTTCGTGTTTGTGAAGAGTTGCAATACGTGAGTGCTGTGAGTTGTGCTCATAAAGGCGAACATATGAAAATTTCCACATTCTTTGATCATTCCATGTTTGAAGTCATTTGCACCAATTGTGGACAGTGTGTAAATCGTTGTCCTACAGGTGCTTTGGTTGAGAAAAATTACATTGAAGAAGTTTGGGAAGCTCTTGCTGATCCAAATATTCATGTGGTTTGTCAAACGGCACCCGCAGTTCGGGTCGCTTTGGGTGAAGATTTAGGCAATGCCGTAGGAACGAGAGTAACGGGGAAAATGGTTGCTGCCCTGAAACGTTTAGGCTTTGATTCTGTGTTGGATACAGATTTTACAGCCGATTTAACCATAATGGAAGAGGGTTTTGAGTTGCTGGGTCGTCTGAAAAAAGCACTAAAGGATAAA
>JAQUHH010000098.1 GCA_028683685.1 Bacteroidales bacterium | reverse complement strand
GGAGAGTAGTTTGGGAATGTGTTTATGACAGAAAGCCTAAATAAGTGAATACATTTAGTGAAATTAATTTTTTTTCATTGCAGTTTGATTGATTATTTATATATTTGGGCTGTAAAACAACTCGTGAACTGTAACTGGTAAATTCGAACTTAATAAGTTGGTTGTGGCTCTCGAAACGATTGTTATAAATCATTTTCAATAAATGTGATTTAACTATAAATTCACTAAATAGCATTCGCTAATAATATGGAAATAGTACACAAGAACAACAAAGAATTTAAAAATTGGGCTAATAGCATAATCAATCACATTAAGCAGGCACAAACCGAAACCTGTATAAAAGTGAATACTGACATGTTAGAATTGTATTGGTTTATTGGTAAATCGGTTATTGAGGTTCAAAAAATACACGGATGGGGAAGCAAAATTATTGATGAATTATCTCTTGAAATAAATACCGAATTCCCTCACTCAACAGGGTTCTCTGTTCGCAATATTAAGTATATGAGAGCGTTTGCTGATGCTTATCCCGATTTTCCAATAGTGCAAGTGCCACTTGCACAAAGTAAAAATGAATTTGTGCAAGTGCCACTTGCACAAATTACTTGGTATCATCATATTAGTTTGCTATCAAAAGTAAAAGACCTAAACGAAAAAGCGTTTTACATACACGAAACCGCTAAAAATCAATGGAGCAGAGATGTTATGCTTATGCAAATAAAAAGCGGATTATATCAGCGAGAAGGCAAAGCTATCAATAATTTTAAAAACACATTGCCACAATATCAATCAGACTTAGCAAAAGGATTATTTAAAGACCCATATAAATTTGGTTTTCTCACACTTGCAAAAAAAATCAATGAAAAAGAAATTGAAGATCAACTCACAAGCAAAATTACCGATTTTTTACTCGAACTTGGCAAAGGCTTTTCTTTTGTGGGCAGACAATATCCTATTGTTGTGGACGATACCGACTACAAAATTGATATGTTGTTTTATCATATTCAATTACGTTGTTATGTAGTAATTGAACTGAAAGCAGTTGAATTTAAACCCGAATTTATTTCAAAACTCAACTTCTATATAAGTGCCGTTGATGAGTATTTAAGCAATCCAAACGACCAGCCAACCATAGGTTTACTCCTGTGTGCATCAAAAAGCAATGTTAAAGTAGAGTTTGCAATGCGTGGATTAAACAAGCCCCTTGGTGTTGCCGAGTATCAATTGGAGCAAATAATCAAAGAAAATCTTGCTTTACAAAACAGAACAGTGGAAAACGATAATCGAGAATAAACCTTATCAAATATTAAATTGTTAGCAATGAACTGATAATAGTTTTGCAAAACAGGCGTGCTTTTAGAAAATTGAAAGGTTTTCCGCTTAAAAGTTTGTACCTATTGACAGTAAAATAGCCTCCAAATCTCAAACTAATTATACACGTGCTCGTTAAATTGCCCTATGCATTGTTTTTTTCTTTTACAATAATTAATAGATTGTGTTCCAATCAAATGTTAAATGTTTTCCCAAAAAACATTTTTTTTCTATTGCTATTTGTAAAATGTTTTATATATTTGGGCTGTAAAACATGTTTTAGCCCCCTAAATAGTCGGACAAAATTATATTTTAATAAATCCTAATTTATTTTCACAATGGGCATTGGTTTATTTGTGAAATTTATTAATTTCGGGACTTGTTTAGCTAAATTAAGTTGCCAAATACTGATAGAAATCCTTACTTAAAAGCAATATAATAGGACTCTAAAAAGTGTAGGCAAAGCAACGACATAAAATAATTAGTCCTTCCAACATCTTTGCTACCAATCCCCAAAAAATCGTGGGTAAACGGGAAGCACAGCTTTAATTTCTAAGTTCTCCGAATGTAGAAATTAAATTTCGATTTTTTTGAAGACAGTAGCAGTTTTAGCGATTACATTCGATCTTCTCCATTTGTTGTCTATTCTATTTCAAATCAAAAAAAGGAGCAATTGCTCCTTTTTTTGATTTGAAATAAAGTTTTTTATCACTTAAGTTCGACTTTGATTTTTTCTTCCAACTCACTAAAAAGTTCTGGATTGTCGGTTAGGATTTGTTTTACTGAATCTCTGCCTTGGCCCAATTTAACTTCTCCGTATGAGAACCAAGAGCCACTTTTTTTGATGATGTTTTTCTCAACACCGATGTCGATAATTTCACCAATTTTCGAGATTCCTTGTCCATACATCAGGTCGAATTCTGCAACTCTGAATGGAGGAGCAATTTTGTTTTTAATCACCTTCACTTTAACGCGGTTTCCAACAATGTTTTCACCGTCTTTAATTTGACTGATTCTTCTAATGTCTAAACGCACGGATGCGTAGAATTTAAGAGCGTTACCGCCTGTTGTTGTTTCGGGATTACCAAACATTACCCCAATTTTTTCACGCAATTGGTTGATGAAAATGCAACAACATCCCGTTTTGCTAATGGTACCGGTGAGTTTACGAAGAGCTTGTGACATCAAACGAGCTTGAAGTCCCATTTTTGAATCTCCCATTTCGCCTTCTATTTCACTTTTTGGAGTTAGAGCTGCTACGGAGTCGATAACAATAATGTCAATGGCACCGGAGCGAATTAGATTTTCTGTAATTTCTAGGGCTTGCTCGCCGTTGTCGGGTTGCGAAACCAAAAGATTTTCTACGTCAACGCCTAGTTTCTCTGCATAAAAACGGTCAAATGCATGTTCTGCATCAATAAATGCTGCAATACCTCCGTTTTTTTGGGCTTCTGCAATGGCGTGAATGGCCAAAGTCGTTTTTCCTGATGATTCAGGTCCGTAGATTTCTACTACTCTGCCTTTTGGGAATCCCCCAATGCCTAAGGCAGCATCCAAACTCAATGAACCAGATGAAATGAACTCCATATTTTCAACGGGAGCATCACCAAGTTTCATAACCGAACCTTTTCCGTACGTTTTATCTAGCTTATCAAGGGTTAACTGTAAGGCTTTTAATTTTTCTTGTTGAATGTTGTTCTCTTTACTCATGGGTTTTTTTATATGATGTTAATATTTGTTTTGCATGGTTTTTAGTGTCAACTTTGTCGAAAATTTTATCAATTTTCCCATTTTCATCCACTACAAAAGTAGTTCTTTTTGTTCCAAGATAGGTGCGTCCCATAAATTTCTTCTCTCCCCAAACTTCATATTTTGAAACAATTTCTTTTTCGGTATCTGCAATGAGTGGGAATGGAAGTTTGTTCTTTTCAATAAATTTTAGATGCGATTTTTCAGAATCTACGCTAATGCCTATAATCTCAAATCCTTTGGTTTGCAATAGTACATAGTGGTCGCGCAAATTACATGCTTCGGTTGTACACCCTGGTGTACTGTCTTTTGGATAAAAAAACAAAATTGTTTTTTTGCCTATATAAGATGATAATTTAACAATATTGCCATTTTGGTCTTTTCCTTCAAATGCTGGAGCAATATCTCCAATTTCTAATGTATCCATGTTTTGTTTTTGTTTTCACAATAAACTGATTTGTTCAGCAAATTGTTTAATGATTTTAATAATTATTTTTCTTTAGAAGTATTCTAAAGACTTTTTGTAATGTAAACTTTGTTCATCCATTTCTAATCTTTTTCTTCAAGTTCTTCCGACTCTGTTTCAGGTTTATCATTTTTTTTAGAGTGAATATTGTCGATGGCATTTCTAAAAGTTGGTAAGACTGTCGGAGCAATGGGTTGAATGAAGGGAAGAAGCTTGGAATTTTTTTTCACTTCTGCTTTTATAAACATTTCATGATAATCGAAAGAAAGAATAAATTTAAAAATTACACTCAGAATGAATGCCACTTTAAAAGCTCCAAATAGAGCTCCCAAAAGCTTATTTGCAGTTTCTGAAATGGTAATGCAAACTGCTTTTTCGATGGCTTTTGCAGCAATAAAAACGGCAAAAAGCACTCCTGCAAAAGTGAGAATAAAGAAAATAATGTCAACATAAGGACCTTCCATATCAATATAGTTTCCCAGCATATTTGAGAAATTGATAGCGACCCATGTTCCTAAAACGAGAGCTACGAGGCTTGCAATACCAAAAACCAATCCTTTGGAAAATCCTTTGTAAGCAAACCAAACAATAGGGATGATGATAAGAAAGTCCAAAAAATTCATGCTGATTTATTTTTGTTTAATTTTTCGGGTTAGTTTAGAGGCATAAACAAATTCGTTTAATTCGTTATTGTCGGTATCTAATATTTCATCTTTTGTGCCATTCCACCATAATTCTCCGTGGTGAATATAGGATATATGGTCTCCAATTTCCAAAACGGAGTTCATATCATGCGTATTAATAATTGTTGTAATATTATATTCATGAGTAATTTCAGAAATAAGTTGATCAATTAAAATAGATGTTTTGGGGTCTAAACCAGAGTTGGGTTCGTCGCAAAATAAATATTTTGGGTGCAATGAAATAGCTCGGGCAATGGCGACTCTTTTTTTCATACCCCCACTGATTTCGGAAGGGAATAAACTATTTTTATCAATAATATCAACTCTTTTTAAACAGAAGTTCGTTCGTTCCAGTTTTTCCTCTTTTGTCATATTTGTGAAGATATCTAGAGGAAATCTAACATTTTCTTCAACACTCATCGAATCAAACAAAGCAGAACCTTGAAAAAGCATTCCAATTTCTTTCCGAATATTTTTTCTTTCATTTTCGGTCATGTTTGCAAAATTTCTTCCATCGTATAATATTTGACCAGAATCGGCTAGATGTAGACCTACTAAACATTTCATCAAAACTGTTTTCCCAGAACCACTTTGTCCAATAATGAGGTTGTTTTGACCTTCATACAATGTCAAGTTGATGTCTTTTAAAACCGGAATGCCGTCAAATGATTTATAAATATTTTTTATCTCTATCATGTGAGTAGAATTTGTGTAAGAATCATGTTGAAAAAGAGCATTACGATGCTGCTATAAACTACAGCATTTGTGCTGGATCGTCCAACTTCTAAAGCTCCACCCGTGGTTTTATATCCGTAATAACCAGAAACGGTAGTGATTATAAAGGCAAAAATGACTGTTTTAATCATTGCATAGGTGATGTCGTATGGGTTGAAAAATATCATAATTCCTTCAATATAATCATTTGAACTAACCATATCCGAACCAACGCCAGCAACCCATCCTCCTAGAATTGAAGTAAACATGCTAAAAATAATCAATACTGGATTGATAAGCATAAAGGCTACAATTTTGGGAAGAATTAAATGCGATGCCGAATTTATCCCCATCACTTCAAGTGCATCAATCTGTTCGGTCACTTTCATAGTGCCAATTTCGGAAGCAATTCTGGAACCCACTTTGCCTGCTAAAAAGAGACTGATAATGGTGGGTGAAAATTCTAGAATAACCGATTGTCTTACCGTAAAACCGACCGTCCAATTAGGAACTAAAGGACCGTCAATTTGGAATGCAGTTTGAATGGTAACCACTGCACCCATGAAAACAGAGATTAAAACAACAAAGCCAATGGATTCATATCCAAGACTTTCCATTTCAACCCAAAGTTGTTTGCGGAACACATCAGGTTTAACTGGCTTCTTGAAGACCTTCATCATCAGCAACCAATATGCTCCTATATTATTAATGTATTTCATCTAATTTTTTTTGCGAAAATAGTGATTTTTTTCAATCTTTTGTTTTCCTTTGCCGAAAATCAGCTTTATGTTTTTGATTTTTAACAGCAATAAAATGAGATATATCGAAAATAAATGATTAATTGAAAAATAAATGTGATATTTGACAACTTTTTATTTTTTTTATTGTTGTAACTATTCTAATTGAAGAAAAGATGAGGATATGGAGTTTATTGTGGTTGATATTATTAGTGGCTTTAAATATTGCAAGTTTTTCTTTGCAAGCACAACGAAAGTTTACTATTAGCGGAACTGTAAAAGATGCAGAAACGGGGGAGACTTTAATTGGTACCAATATTTTTACGAGAGAAACCATGAAGGGTGTTACGTCCAATCATTATGGTTTTTATTCTCTTTCATTGGAACCTGGAAATTATTCATTTGTAGTCTCTTTTGTGGGGTATCAAGATTATACGGATACTTTAAATTTAAATGAAAATTTGACGATTGATGTTGAATTGGTTCCTCGGATGATGATGACGGATGAAGTGGTGATTACCGGTGAAAGAGCGGATAAAAACATTCAGAGTACAGATATGGGAAAAGTTGATATTCCCATTGAAGCCATCAAGGCTTTGCCTGCATTTTTCGGAGAAGTGGATGTGATAAAGTCCATTCAGCTTTTGCCCGGGGTTCAAAGTGCGGGAGAAGGAAATGTGGGCTTTTATGTGAGAGGCGGCGGTCCTGACCAGAATTTGGTGCTGTTGGACGAAGCAACGGTGTATAATGCGGCTCATTTGTTTGGTTTCTTTTCTGTTTTTAATGCCGATGCAATAAAATCAGTGGAGTTGACAAAAGCTGGAATGCCCGCTTATTATGGGGGACGAGTGGCTTCTGTTCTGGATATTTATATGAAAGAAGGAAATATGAGAAGATATCAGGCCGAGGGTGGAGTAGGACTTATCTTTTCAAAATTAACCATCCAAGGACCCATTAAAAAAGATACCGCTTCTTTTATTGTTTCGGGAAGACGAACCTACATCGATATTTTGGCTCAACCTTTTTTGAAAAGCACCTCGCCTTTGAAAAAATCTGATTTCTATTTTTATGATTTAAATGCCAAAGTAAATTATGTGATTAGTCCGAAAGACCGGATTTTTGCCAGTGGCTATTTTGGACGTGATATTTATGGTTTTAGAAGTGCAGATGCCGACTTTAGAAATAAATTCTGGTGGGGAAATGCAACAGGTTCGTTAAGATGGAATCGCATTATCAATAGCAAAATGTTTATGAATACGTCTGCGGTGTTTAGCGATTATTATTTTAAATTTGGAATGACTCAAAATGTGTATGATTTTTCTTTGTTTTCAGGGGTTAGAGATGCCAATTTAAAAAGCGATTTCACCTATTTGTCTTCCTCTTCTCATGTTTTTCGATTTGGAGCCAATTATATGTACCATATTTTCACCCCATCAACGGTAGATGTAAATGCCGAAGATTTAGATTTCGATTTGGAGGCACCCAAAAAAATACATTCTCACGAATTGTCTTTGTATGTGAATGATGAGTTTGATTTGTTTGAAAGAATAAAAATAAATGCGGGTCTGAGGTATACTTTATATCAGCATATTGGTCCTTTCGACCGTTTTATTTTGGATAATATTGGAAGAGTAAAAGAGACGATTTCGTACAAAGCCCTGGAACCCATTGCGACCTATAATAATTTAGAGCCTCGTTTTTCTGCAAGATACACACTTAGCAAAACTTCTTCCATAAAGGCTTCATATACACACAATTATCAGTATATTCATCAAGTGGCTTTGAGTTCTATTTCTTTGCCAACGGATTTGTGGTTTCCGAGTACGAGCATCGTAAAACCTCAATTTGCAGTTCAGTATTCTGCTGGATACTATAAAAACTTACTGGATAACGCCATCGAAACTTCGGTAGAATTCTATTACAAAGACATGAAAAACTTGTTGGAATATAAAGAAGGAGTTTCACCCATTGATGACATTAATAACAATCCGGATAATAACTACACTTTTGGCGACGGCTGGTCGTATGGTGGTGAATTGTTTGTGAAAAAATCAAAAGGAAAACTAACAGGTTGGATTGGTTACACTTTGTCGTGGACGGAGCGTCAGTTTCCAGATATTAACAATGGAAAAAAATACTGGGCAAAATACGACCGCCGACACGATGTTTCTTTGGTGGGAACCTATCAAATAAACAAAAGGCTAAGTGCTTCTGCTGTATGGGTTTATGCTACAGGAAATACGATGACAATTCCGATTGGACGATATTTCCTTTCTGGAAATGTCATCACCGAATACAGTGATAAAAATGCGTTTAGGTTGCCGCCATATCACCGTTTAGATTTAAGCGTTTCTTATTTAACGCATAGTAC
>JAQUHH010000097.1 GCA_028683685.1 Bacteroidales bacterium | reverse complement strand
TAAAACAGCGAATATCCAAGTAAATAAACTTGATGTTTTTTTTTAAAAATGTACTTTTATAAATAAATTAAAACCAAAAATCATGCA
The DNA here is from genome assembly GCA_028683685.1 of Bacteroidales bacterium. Taxonomy (GTDB): domain Bacteria; phylum Bacteroidota; class Bacteroidia; order Bacteroidales; family WCHB1-69; genus JAQUGA01. Next base: position 7,954 of record JAQUHH010000097.1, on the reverse strand, counting down.
CAATTTTCATCATTTTCATGAGTCGTATGTCTGGATAATTCCATTAATAATTGTTCTGGTACTTTGGGATGCGGTTTGGAAACTAATAGCAATGTGGAAAGCCGGACGAAACAATCATCTTGCATGGTTTATTTGCATCGCACTGTTTAATACCGTGGGGATTTTGCCCATCGTATATATTTTGATGCAAAGAAAGAATGAGATATTAAAATAGAATATTATGAGAAAAACAGCTCTATTAATTGTATCAATTCTTATGATTTCGAATCTGTTTTCACAAGAATTCAAATATGAAAGCCCTAACTATGAAAAGATTAGTAAGGAAATAAAAAAGAAAAAATCGAAATTCTATTATAAGAACTTGTTTGATAGATATTTAAATGGAGATTCAACGTTTACTCTCAATGAAAAAAGACACTTGTATTATGGATATTCATTTCAAAAAGAATATTCGCCTTATACCAGTTCTGTATACAATGACAGTCTAAATATCTTTTTTGCTAAGGACTCTTTGACTGAAAATGATTTTCATGAAATTGCAAGATTTTCATTATTAATTCTCGAAGAACAGCCTTTTGATATGAGATCAATGAATTATCTCTCTTATTCATATTATAATTTAGGTAATAATGAACTTGAAAATTTTTACAGCAACAAAATATCGATAATTGTGGATGCAATTATGAGTACAGGCAATGGACTTAGCGAAGAAACAGCTCTTTCTGTAATTTATGTGTCACATGAATACGACTTGCTAAATATTCTTGGATTTGAATTTGGAGGAATGCAAAGCCATACATCAAGTGGCTATGATTATTTAAAACTGGAAGAAAATGAATATGAGATTGAAGGACTCTTTTTCGAAATAAGCAGAAGTTTAGGATATCTAAATAAATTATTCAAATAGAAAATAGCCGCGAAATTGAGTTTGTTTATATTTTGTGATAGCTGCGAAGATATTGCAACAAAACCTTGCAAATCAATGTTTTAAACCCTTGTCAATGTGTTAAATAACATCTTCAATTAAACTTTGTTGATTTATTATTGTTATTACTACTGATACAAATGGAGTCCAGAACCCATACACAAAAACGGATTAAATTATAATTTAAGGTCATGAAAAACGAAAGAAAAAACATCACAAATAATGATATGTTCATTGAGAATTTAAGTCCCATGGATTTCAATACAACGGTAGAAAAACTGTTAAAAGAGATTGAGGAAAAATCGTGGGGAATATCACATATTTATGATTTGCAAAAAACATTAGCCGAGAATGGGAAAAAAGTTTTGCCCGTAAAAGTTTTGTCACTTTGCCACCCACATCACTCCGGACGAATTTTAGAAAAAGATTTCGAACGTATTGTCTCATCCATGATGCCTTGTCGGCTAAGTGTTTATGAAAAGAGTGATGGAAAAACCTATGTTTCGCGGATGAATTCATTTATTGTGGCTTCCAGTTTTGGTGGAATTGTTCAAGAGGTGATGACCGAATCTGCAAATCATGTTGAGGAAATTATTGAAAAAGCATTGGCTCAAAATTAATTTAATTCTTTTTATTGTGTTTTACTATTCTCCGATAATATTTTGTAAATCAATGTAATGTGAAGATTGAATGATATTTATAATCGTTATGAGAATATTTATTCAATTCTAATTGGATTGCAACAAATTCATAAATATCTTTTTGATAATTTATATGATTTTGCAGGGAAAACAAGAGCCAAAAATATTGCAAAAGCTGGATTTAGATTTGCCAATGAGTTTTATCTAACTTAAAAGGATTTAGTATAAAACATTGTTTATTAACTGCTTACAATTCACCAGTTTAATGATTGTAAATAAAAATTCTAAATGTTGAAATTTTATATTCGTTGTTCTATATATCTTAATATCTTTGCAGGAAAAATAAGAGATTAATACGAATGCAAAATACACAGGCTTACATCGATTTATTAAAAGCAGAAGTTATTCCCGCTCTGGGTTGTACCGAACCTATTGCTGTTGCGTTAGCGGTGGCAAAGGCACGCGAAGTATTGTGCGAAATGCCACAAAAACTTGAACTTTTATTAAGTGCCAATATTTTTAAAAACGGGATGGGAGTGGGAATTCCTGGTGCTGGAGCTACAGGATTGCCCATTGCTGCTGCCTTGGGTGCCGTATATGGAAAATCATCCAATTGTCTTGAAGTTTTGAAAGATGTTGATGAAGAGTCGGTTAGAAAAGCAAAAGCATTTGTAAAAGAGAACAGGGTGAGCGTGGGAGTGAAGAAAGATTCGGAAAAATTATACATAGAAGCCATTTGTTACGGTACAAACGGCAATACATCAAAAGCAATTATCACGACAAAGCACTCAAATATTTCGAGAATTGAACGCAATAGCGAAGTCATCGTGTTTAGTGAAGAGATTAATGTGAACGATAATGAGAATACGGGAAGTGCCAGTAAAGTTGATATTCCACTTTCGGTTCACGATATTTTTGAATTTGCCACAAAAGTTCCTTACGACCAAATTAAGTTTATCCACAAAACGGTAGATTACAATTACGCCATTGCTCAAGAGGGTTTGTCAAAGGATTACGGACTTATGGTTGGTAAAAAACTTAAAGAACTGGTCGAAAAAGGAATTTTGTCTGATGATATTATGAATAATGCCATGTCGCTTACCGCTGCGGCGAGCGATGCTCGTATGGCGGGTTCAATTTTGCCAGTTATGAGCAATTCGGGAAGTGGAAATCAGGGGTTAACAGCAACTTTGCCGATATATTCTGTAGCTTTACGATTAAAATCCTCGGATGAGCAAATTGCTCGAGCGCTAGTATTATCGCATTTAATAGCGATTCATATCAAACATTACTTGGGACGCTTGTCTGCCCTTTGCGGATGTGTAGTTGCGTCTACGGGGGCTGGTTGTGGAATTTCTTACCTTATGGGTGGGGGCGAAAAGGAGACGATTTACACCATTAAAAACATGATTGGCAACATCACTGGAATGATTTGCGATGGAGCAAAAGAGGGATGTGCACTAAAAGTGAGTTCGGGCGTAGGGGCAGCAATTCAATCGGCACTGCTCGCTCTCGAAGGTGTGGTAATCTCGTCAAACGATGGAATTATTGAAGATGATGTTGAAAAAACCATCCAAAACTTAGGAGAAGTTGGATCGAAAGGCATGACCCAAACGGATGATTTGCTCTTGCATATTATGGTGTCAAAGAACTGATTATACATTCGTTGAAAATAGACAATACAAATATTTTTCATTCAGTTCAAATTAGAATTTTCTGTATTTTTTTTCAAAAAAAAAATCATACTTTCAGAGTTTATTGAAAAATAATCTATCTTTGAAAATAAATGGAATAAACTCAAGTATCTATAATTAATATAAAAAATGTTTAGCTTGATTTATTTCTCAATGAAAATGATGTTTTATTTTGTAAAAACAGAGTATCCTAAAAATTGAAAAATATGAAAATTAAACTAATAATTTTAGCGTTATTATATACTGTGAATTTATACAGTGATGAAATTGACACATTGAAACTTTCTTCTCAAATTACAGATGTGACTGTGTTTTTTGATGGAGCACAGATTACAAGAGAGGCAAAAATAAGCGTTTTAAAAGGAAAAAAAATATTTGTTTTAGAGAATTTACCAGCAGAGATAAATCCGCAAAGTATTCAGATTAACAATAATCAAAAAGGCAACATTATTTCAGTAAAACATGAATTGGTTTTTCCAAATGATAAAAGCAAGACGCTTGTAGAATATGAAGAAAAAATAAAACTTCAAAGAATTAAATTTCAGCAAATTTCAAATGAAATCAGTGTTTATAATATTGAGGAACAAATATTATTGGACAATAGTATATTGGGCAAAAAAGAGACGGGTACTTCAATAACAGAAATAAAAGAAGCTTCTATATTTTATAGGTCAAAACTGAATGAAATTAGACAAAACAAACAGAAATTATTCCTTGATTTGGATTTAATTGAAGAAAATATTCAGAATTTATATTTAGAATTGAATAAAAAAGTATCACAAGAGAAAAAAATATACAGTAAAATTACATTCACCTTTAGTAGCGAAACACAAATAAATGCAAATTTCATGATTAGTTACTATGTTTCATCTGCAGGGTGGACTCCTTTGTACGATTTTAGGGTTAATGATATAAACAAGCCTTTAAATCTCGTCTACAACGCAAATATCTTTCAGTCAACAGGAGAAACTTGGAATAATGTAAATTTAACATTATCAACAAACCGACCTTCTTTAAGCAATTTAAAACCAGAACTAGAAACTTGGTTTGTTGAAAGAAATAACAATTATAAAAAGAAGATTATTGTTGATGGTCAATCTGCATTGCAAGGATCCATTTCGGATAATGAAACTGGAGAACCTATTCCTTTCGCAAATGTAATAATTTTCAAAAATGGAGAAATGATTACAGGCACGACCACTGATTTTAATGGAAGGTACACTATAAAACCCATAAAATCAGGCTATTATGATGTGAAGGTTTCATTTGTCGGGTACGAAAATATTGAAATGAAAGGTGTAATTCTAAATTCAGACCAAGTAACGTATCAGGATTTTAAAATTCAATCAAATGCATTATTATTACAAGAAATTCAGATAGTTGAATACAATACGCCATTGATAGATAGAGATCAACGGAACTCTCGAAATAAAGTTGAATCAAAAGACATCGCAAGAATGCAAGCACGCTCATCTAACACTAAAGCATCCACTAAAGGCGGAGTAGGAGGTTTAATGGCAAAAGATGAAGTTTCTTTTATTGGCGGTTATGAATCAAACACAAACATTACAAGTATGGAATATAAAATTGATATTCCATATTCAATTCCATCAGATGGAAAAGATTATAATGTGAAAATTAAAGAATTAAATGTTCCTGTTAATTATAGATATTCATGTGTCCCAAAACTTGACAAAGACGTATTCCTAATTGCTGAAATTAGCAATTGGGCAAAATTGAATTTATTGTCTGGAAAATCAAGTATTTATTACAATGGAATTTTTACTGGACAATCTGAAATTGATGCAAGAAACACAGAAGATACATTAGCAATTTCTTTAAATAGAGATAAGAATATCATCGTTGAAAGAACATTGTTAAAAGAAAAAAATGAAAAACAGTTTATTGGAAATAACATAAGAGAGACCATAAACTGGAATACCACAGTAAAAAACAATAAAACGGTGAAAACTAAAATATTTATTGAAGATCAATTTCCTATTTCTGAAAATAAATCAATAGTGATTGAAAAACTTGAACATTTAAATGGAAAAGTAGATGAGAAAACGGGTAAAGTCATTTGGGAAATAGAATTAGAACCAAATGAAAAAAAAGAATTGATTTTAAAATATTCAGTCAAATATCCCAATTCCATGAATTTACATATTGAGTAACCAACAACTGAACCAATAAGATTATATTTATTGCTGGAATGACGTTAGAAAATCTTGAAAAGGACTAGCCGTAGTTAAGAAGTCGCGAACCCTATTTTTTGAAATTATTTTATACATTATAAAAAGACATGAAATTATGAGATTTATAATATTAATAATTAGCCTAATGATGATTTCATGTCAAAATGAAAATAAAGCAAAATTTGAAATTACCAATAATTCGGGAAACACCATTGATTCAATTTGCATTAAGTCATTTAGTCATAATTTAAACACTCATTATTTAAAACTTGAACATAGTGAATCTCAAACCTATTTTCTTGATATGACTGACATTCCTCAAGTTGATGGGGACTATCTTTTAAGCTTTCGGATAAATAATAATCTTGAGAAACGACGATTTGGATATTTCACAAACGGAAGTCCACTTGAACAACGAACTAAAATTGAGATTCGAAAAGACACTGTGATTATTAAGCCAATCTTTGATAAATATTAAAAATGTTTAAATACATAAATTATTTTTGTTTCATATAATAAATTCAAATACAATGTATTAAGTGGGTTATTAATGACTTATTCTAAAAAATATATCAATTACACTTTGATAGTTTATTGAAAATTTATCTATCTTTGAAAACGATAAGGAGTAAGGAATCGTGTATGTAGTTGCTGCAAGAAAACTCTGTTTTTGATAGAAAACGTCAAATTTGAGGTGTTCTATTGAGCGGTGCCGAAATACTTTCGTAACAATGAAAAAGTTGGCGTTTTGTTTCGCTGCGATGCACTGGCTTGACGAAGTGAGCTCATAAACTCGGTTTTTGCGAACACCATGTTTGATCGAATTAAAATGTTTTTAAAATACTAAATTTATTTTGTGAAGAGCTTATATGACAAAATTACCCTAATACATTAATATCTAAAAAAAGGTGCGGAGTCAGCACCATAATCACCGACAACACTTTATGAAAAAAACTACTTTATTTTTTGCTTTTTTTATTGCTATTTTAATGAGTTCAAATGCACAATGGACAATACAAACCAGTGGCAAGACCAATGATTTACTTTCAGTTTGTTTTATAGACGCGAACAATGGCTTTGTTGTTGGAGATGACAATGGCATGGGAAGCGGCGGTATGATTTTGAAAACCACCAATGGTGGCACAAATTGGACATCTCAGCCCAGCAATGTTTATTCCATATTGAATTCCGTTCATTTTACCGATTTAAATACGGGCTATATTGTGGGTGGTTCAGGAACTATTTTAAAAACCATCAATGGCGGTACGAATTGGACACCTCTAAACAGCACTGTAACTGGTAACTTAAGAGATATTTGCTTTACAAGTAATACTGTGGCATATGTTGTGGGAAGTGGTGGAATCATATTAAAAACGACGGATGCGGGTTCCACATGGACTGCACAAACCAGCGGTATAACAACAATGTTAAGATCTGTGTTTTTTACAGATGAAAATTTAGGATATGCTGTTGGTGATGAGGGCGTTATTCTAAAAACCAGCAATGGTGGCACCGATTGGATTGCTCAAAATAGTGGATTAACAGGTTCGCTTAAAATTCTCAATTCAGTTTATTTTACAGATGCAAATTCGGGTTACGTTGGCGGACAAAATGGAAAAATTCTAAAAACGACAAATGGGGGCGCAAATTGGACTACCATCATAAGTGATGTGTCAAACGATATTTTCTCAGTTTATTTTGTGGATGCTAATATTGGTTATGCTGTAGGTTGGACCAAAGTTTTGAGAACAACCAATGCAGGCTCTACATGGAACTTGCAAACCACTGGAATAAATGGAAATTATGATAATTTAAATGACCTGATTTTTGTAGATGCAAACACTGGTTACACCGTTGGTAACAACGGACGAATTTTAAAAACGACCAATGGCGGTGTCGGAATTACTGAAAATACAGTAGAAAATCAGATTCATGTTTTTCCAAATCCAGCTTCCGACTTACTTACTTTGAATATTGACAATAGAAATAATGCAGATTTGACCGTCCATATATATAACATCATTGGTATGTTGGTTAAAACTGAAGTTCTTAAACAAAATCAAAACCAAATTAGTCTGGAATCCTTAAATAATGGAGTTTATATGCTTGAAGTAATATCAAAAGAGTGGACTAAACAACAAAAATTAATAATTAAAAAGTAATTTTGTCAATTATTTCTAAGACTTGCTACAAAGCAGTTTTCGGTTTTTTTTGGAGAATGTAGTTTTATTTATAAACCCCATTGTAATTATCCCAAAAAGCTTCGATTATTCTGCCAGTAGCAAGTCTGAAATATATGACCTACACGGGCAACTGCAAAAAACATCCACAAATTCCCAAATTGCAATTTCAGATTTGAGCCAAGGAGGATATTTGATTGTTATAAAAAACTCAAAAGGGGATAAGGTTTGTTCCAGAAAACTAATTATAAATTAGTTTTTATTTAATGATTATTAGAATAAAATAGGCTTAATAGCTAAAATTCTATTTCTAACCGCT
>JAQUHH010000096.1 GCA_028683685.1 Bacteroidales bacterium | reverse complement strand
AAACCATGTCGTAGCCTTCCATTGCCTTATTATACAAATTTGGAATCTCCTCAGGTCTGTCCTGCAAATCACAATCCATCACAACTATCCACTCTCCATATGAAAGCTCCAATCCAGCAGTTATTGCATAATGTTGACCAAAATTTCTAGATAAATTCAAACCTTTTACCCGCTCATCTTTTTCACATAAAGCAACAATGGTATTCCAAGCATCATCAGGACTAGCATCATTAACTAAAATTATTTCAAAATCTTCTGTTATCTTAGAAATGGATTCTTTGAGTCTTAAATACAATTCTATCAAATTTGTACTACAACCATAAACAGGCGACACAACAGAAATTAAAGGTCTTTTATCCATATTTAATATTTTACAGTAACAATTAACCCTACAATAATAAACAATAATCCAATCACTTTACCCCAAGTAAACGTTTCGTTAAGAAAAATAATACCTAGAATAAAAACGATGGCAGGAGCCAAACTCATAAATGGATAAGCTTCAGTTATTTCAAACTTTGTCATGGCTGCCATCCAAAATATTGAAGCAATAAATGCAGAGGCAAAACCAGAAAGAATAAATGGATCTAAAAAGAGTGAAACCATCGAAGTTATTACATCCCTAAACCCAGTTTGGGGAATTGCAAAACTTAAAATTGTCAATCTCCATTTTAATATCATTTGTCCGTAAACGGTAAAAAACAATGTCGAGAATATGTAAAAATAGCCTATCATCAAATTTCAAACTTAATTTACCACAATTTTAATTCAACATAATACTTTAACCAAACTGCAAAGGACATAAAATGTAATCCAATTGACCAAAGCACAAATTTTGAAGTATAATTAATCTCTTTTTCCTTAAATATTTTTTCGAGAAAATAATAAATCGAAACTAAAAACCATATATAACCACAAACAACTATTTGCCAAGCAAAATTACCATGTCCAGCCCTGGGACCTAATTCTGTAATATTAAAATAAATCAAAATAGCTGCAACAAATGAAAGCAAAGAATAAACGTATAGTTCTTTTTTAAATAAAATTCTAATATTCAACAACAAAAATACAATTGGAAAAAAATATGACTTTAGGACATTTGTTAAATAAAAAATCACCTTTTCGCCACTATTAAATGAATAGAAAAAACTAATAGCAACAGAAGAATCATTTGAGTTATTAATTTTATAGATTAGAAGATACTGAAATAGCAGAAGAATGAATCCAAAAAATACAGGAATAATCGAAATCCAAAAAACCTTATTTAATTTGAATTTAATCAAAGAAAAGAAGGGAAAAACTATCGCAAAAACAAAGAAATATGATGGCTTTGAAAAAATATTAACAGCAACAAGTAGCATCAAAACTGCTATATCATTACGATATCGATATCCCATAAAAAACTTATAAGAAAGATAAAATAAAGCCAAAGCAAATGGCATCAGAAAGATGGTGGTTGAATTGTGCCAAACATTAAAAGAAAAAACACTTAAAAGCCGATTAGTTGAGGGATAAGTAATAATTGGTAAAAAGAAAAGTAAACCAATCATCATCAAAAAGATGATTCCATTTTTTTCTTTTGTAAAATATTTACTCTGAATAAAAGCATCTTTGCAAATTGAAGAAGACACATAATATTTTAACCAAACTGAAATTGACAATATTGAGACTGATGATAAAATTAATACATTTTCATTGGTAGAAAAAAATCCAAATACTTTAACCAATAAGAAATATAAAAAATGACCAGTTGGGTTACTAGAATTAAACAAATCTTTTGCAAACCTCATATGAGTAGGAATATCGCTCATTGAAGAATTAAAAAACAACAAAAACATAAACAAAAAAAATACAAAAGCAACTATCAAAACATTTAAGTAGAATCCTTTAAATTTGACTTTTTTTATTGAATTCAATATTCTATTAAAAATCAAATCAAATTTCCAAAAAAACATCATTGTAAATAATAGATATACAATGAATCCAAAATACTTGTTTAAATACTCCATTATTATAATTTTTGCAAAAGTAATTTATTTTTATTTGAATGACAAATCTTACATTTATACCATTCAGTTAATCAATTAAACTATTCCAGAGCTTCTCAGTTACGTTCGAAGACCGAACACAACTCCACCGCAGGTCGCCCGTCAGGCTTACACATTACACAATTACACAATAAACATCACAATCCGCCGCAGGTCGACCGCTAGGCTTACACAGTTAAACAATTAAACAGTTACACAGTTACACAACTTCTCGGCTCCGTGGTCAGTGAGCTGGTCGAACTGCTCGAAGACCAGAATACTTTACAAACTTTATAAACTAAATATTTCATACCTAACGGCATGAGCGTTTTCCCTTGCGTCTAGCTTTCTACCGACATTATGTCCCTCTGGGACAGAGCTTTCTAAAACAAAAACCAATCCACCGCAGGTCGACCGTCAGGCTTACACATTACATAATTAAATTAAACTATATGTTTTTTTTTAATAACAAACATCAAATCAGGTCCAAATCTTATCTTTTTACAAAAAACTCTTTCCATTTTTCCAATATAGTAAAATATATTTCTCAAAGTAATTCGCTTCCAATCTAATATAAATGGTGATGTATGCAAATAATAGTGACCCACTAAATCTGCCCAAATGGGTGTATGAATTGGCAATGGAATGATAAACTTTTGAATTTTATAATTACATGAGCTAATCATATTATTAAAAGTTTTAGGCGTATAGTGAACAACATGTTCATAACAATCCCAAATGTCCATTGAATAACCCATTCCAGTGATTTTGCCTAGTTTCATTTTAAAATGATTGTAATCACCATTAGGAACTTTAATAACAATTATTCCATCGTCCTTCAACAATTTATTACATGCGTCAAGCATTTCCTTTGGATTGGTCACATGTTCAAAAACATCAATTAAGGTAATAATATCAAACGACTTCTCTTCTAAATTTGCACTTTCTAAAAATGCATTATGAATTATCAAGCCCCATTTTTCTCTTGAAAGTTTGGCAAGTGATGGACTAGGTTCAACGCCCTCTACATCGTAGCCAAATTCTCGTGCTTTCCTCATAAAAAAACCCATATTTGAACCCACATCCAACATTTTACCAGAAGGTTTAATTTTTTTAATTTTTTTTAGTTCATAAATATAGTTTCGGTCACGATGGTGGGGTTTTTGGTTTTTAAAAATCAATCGGGCTTCATTTTCAAAAACATCTACATCTCCAAAATAGTTATGCTCTGAATCCTTTGCTCTAGGATTTGTATATATTAATTCACATTTATTACATCTCACCACTGACAAACCCCTATCTGTATCCAGAATTATTGATGAATCAGATTTACAATAAGGACAATCCCAAGATTCTCTTTCAGACTCATTATAGAAATCTTTTTGGGTTCCACCTTTAATATAGTCTTGTTTTACAGACACTTTGTTTTCATTCATATTTTTTAACATTAAATTATACGTTTATTTTTTTCTTAAACAATTTTTCAACAAATAAAATCCCAATTAGCATCAATATCACATCCGCTTGCAACAAATATCTAATTTCAAACTGACTGTGCCCAATAGATAAATAAAAATACCAAAACAAAGGATACAACAACAGCAAGAACATTCTTCTATCCTTCAAAACAAAATAAAATGCACCAATAAATCCCAAAACCAATGTTATTGTCCGATAAAATAGCAAAAATGAATTGAATAATGATGAATTTTCTGCCGTTGAAAACTTAAATATGGAGCGTAAAAATGTAATAACAGGAATCTCCACATGATAATAAAACTTATTACGAGAGATAAAAGACTCCTTTAATTCATTAAAGCCCATAGCAATTTCATCATTACAATCAACTCCTTGATATGGTCTATAATATTTCCAATAATAAAAAGAACTACCACATGTTCTGCAAAGATGAATCAAAGAATCGAATTTTTCTCTTTCAGCTTGAGAAATAAAAACTTTTTCAGGAACTATAAGCCTTGAAGTATCTTTGGTGATTTGAATTCTATATTCATTTATTAAATCAGAGTATGGCTCCCATGAATACACCCAAGATCTAAAAGAGTTAAAATCCTTCTGAAAATTATAATATCCCGAAGCAGGACTATTGAAAATCACAAACTTATCATGATTTACATAATTTCGCAGGGGCCATAACCCATAAACCATTACAAACACCAATGATAACACAAAACCCTGTTTGAATAAGAGAAAAAACTTTTTCCCTTGAGCAAAATCGGCCAACACTACAAAAGGCAAAAACAGTCCCAAATAGGGTCTTGTTAGGGTGGCATACGCAATCAAAAAGCCCAATAAAACATACTTTTTATAAGAATCTGTTCGAGTGTAGTAAACCCACAAAGTGAGAATGATTAAAAAATTGGCAAAAGCTTCGGTTCCTGTGATGGTCAACCATACGATAACAAAAGGATAAGCTGCATACAAAAAAGCCGCAATAAAAGGGGTAACTACATTTTTTGCTAATTTCTTTACAATATCAAAAACAAACTTTATCGCCAGTATATCCAATAAAATCTGACTTACAGCCACTGCAATATAGGCATACTTGGCACCAAAAATGATATAATGCAAGCCCCAAAAAAATGGATAACCTGGACCTCTTCCCATATAAGAATCTGGATTATCCAACCAAATTGCATAAGTACCATGCTCCCATAAATTAATAAAAGAATAAACATAAGACTTGGTATCGCCAAACCAGTATATATTATCAGGATACATAATTTTGGCACCAAATAATAAGAATGCAACTCTAATTAAAAATCCTAAAACTAGAATAACTCCAATCCATTTACTGCCACAATCGTTTATTTTTTTCATCAAACAACTTTAATTATTAAACTATTTAGTAGTCAATCAAATTTTTAGAAAAACAATCTCATCTAATCAAAACTAAAGAACAATTCAAATAAGAAACCTGAGTCTAATATAATTTTTCCACCACTCCGTGTGGTACAAACTATATCTAGTAATAATATTTGCATTTACATTTGGAATTAAGTGTTCCTTTTCTGTCGTAAACAAAAATGGCACGTTATAATCTAAAGCAACTTTAATTGTATCAACACTATAGTATCCATTTGGAAATGCCAAAGAAACACAATTACCTATTTTACTTCTAATTGAACCAACTGATAGTCCAATTTCATTATGCAAATCAACTTCATTTAATACTGACAAATTCTGATGTGTATGCGTATGTGAACCAAATAGAACATTATACTTCATACAATCTTTGATATTGTCCCAATTCATCATTTTTGTATCTTCAACAACATCAGGGGCATTTTTAGCAATGTTTTCAATAAATAAGCTCCTATTTGGATTATCTAGCAATAAATAATATAATTTCAAGGATGACATTTGCGTTTCTCTATAACTCTTTACACTAAGTTCAATATTCAAATCTGGGATTCGGATATTTTTCTTATGAAAAAAATAGGAATCAATTATTTTATTTAATCGTTGAGTCCAAAATGTTTTACCATCATTTGCACAAGAAGTTATAACATGTTGAACAGATGGAATTTTATATTTATCTAAAATTGGCAATGCGTATTCATAAAAATCATAATAAGCATCATCAAATGTGATTACAGCTTTCGGCTTGTTTGTAGTATTCTTACTCGAAATATCATTTATTGGGACAATAAAGTATTTTTTTGACAGGTAAGAAATTATCTTATCGAAAGTTTTTGGAGGAATAGGTTGATATGCAGGTGAAACCTCATCTGATATTCTATGAAAACAAAACACTTCAGGTTCTTTCATCTTTAAAAATTTACGTCATCTGTTGAGTAAAAGAATTTGATTTTATCTTCAACATGTAATATTTCTTCTTTTATATTTGATTTGAAAAACACTTTAAGATTTGATTTCTTAGATAATTTAAAAAATTTTCGACTCAAAAGTGTTTCGTACTCTTCTCCTATCCCATTATACATTATTGCTTCATAACCCGCCAAATAAGCTTTATTAATCAAAAAAGATTCAAATGATTTCACAATTTTTCTACGATCCGAAATACTTGTATTTAGTTCAACGATGACCAATCTGTTATAATTGGCAATTTTTCGTACTACTAAACTTCCAATTATTTCATTTTCGACATTTAAAGCCACAAAGTGAAAGCTAGCATTTTCGCCTCGTTCAGTATCGATATTTAGAGTTGTTTTTTTGTATTTATTTTTCAGAACATCCCTATTCCAAACCGGTACTAATTTCTCAAAATAATCAGTTTTGTAATCTTTTTCAATTATTGAGTAATCCCCTTCAAAAAGAGTATTTTCTATAATTTTTATTTTTGATTCAGATTTTAATCTAAAAAGCAGTTTATCCAAAGGGACGAACAATTTTGAAAAGCTCTTCAAAAAGGCATTATTTATACTTGAGTTAATAAATGAAAATGGTTTAACTAAAATATATTTATTTTCAACAAATTGATTTTTACAAACTTCAACAAATCCATTATTTGAGGCTGTTTTATGAACTGCAGGAGCAGAAAACATAAAAAGCAAAAAGGCATTGTTTGATATTTCCAACATTTTTTTCAAAAATTGTTTAAAAACACCTCTATAATTAGGCTTAACATATCCAGAAGAACCTTGAACACATGGATAAATTTTATTTTTATATTGTAATTCAAAAACCAATAAAAACAAAACACCAACCAACTGCTCATCATCATATAAAGCAATCATTTTTTCGAAATTATAATTGTTGGTTGTTTTTTGAAATTCAAAAACACTGGCAAGAGAACTCTCATAAGGGCTATCAACAGATGGAAGAAATCCATTTTCAGAAACCAGATTTAAGACTTCTTGAAAATTTATATCAGATATAGCCTTTATTGTGAAATTACTATCCATCATTTATTAAAGTCTAATTTCTATGAAAACATTTTACAATACTCTTCAGCTTGCTTAATTCTTGAAAATTGCTCATAATTTATTGAATTACAGGCGATGCGATTATGATTTTTATGTTCAATTATCAGCTTAATTAAAACCTCATTCAGTTTTGCAATATTTTCCACAATGATTCCTGAATTTGTTTCATTTATTAGATCTTCTTGAAGCGAATCGCTTATTCCATCAATCTTTTCGGTAGGGAAATAAGTATTTTTTAAAATCAAGGATTCATCATCCTTTGAAAAGCAAAAAATAATTTTTCTATTAATGCCCAAATAATCAAAAATCTTTGTACCCATAAACGAATAATAATTCAACAACAATAAGGTATTATTTGATGCTAATTTTTCTAGTAATTCTTTATTTGGCATTCTGGAATAGACCTGAACAAATTCTTGAAGAGCTGGAAAATCATTATTAATCCATGTATTAATATTTTTTTCAATATTAATACCGTACAAATTGAGTTTCATTTTATACCCACTAGCAACTACTTCATTGATAACTCTTAAAATGCTTTTCATCGTATGCCAAGGATAAATTGTACCCGCTAAACCTATTGAAAAAACATCAGGGTTTTGCTGCACATTGCATGTTGCATTTATTAGCTCATGGTCATATCCATTGGGTATCACCATAATTGGTTTGTTTTTTATTAAAGAATGAATTTTACACTTAACAAATTCAGAGACCGTTACGATTTTAAAAACATTTTTCATGCATTTTTTTTCAAAATACATATTGAACTTTTTAATCAAAATATTTTTACTTCTTGTTGAAGTATGTGACCATGGATCTCTATAATCCGCAATCCATTTTATGTTAAAACGATTGCTAAGCATCGAAGCATATTTAAACAAAATAAATGGAGAACCTGTTGCCAAAATATAATCCACATTATTATTTTTCAAGTATTCTTTAGCCCCAAAATACAATCCAGCTTTAGGACCAATCAATACTAACCACTGAAAAAATTCATAATAAGCACTTAATAATTTTCTTAAAAATACAAATCTGTCACTACCAAAGCGTAACATTATTCTATTGGCAAGATTTGGCTTATAGGGCGTTTTAATTATTGTACCATACTCAGTTTCCTCCATTATAATTTCATTGCTACTGCTTGCATCAATGTAATCC
>JAQUHH010000095.1 GCA_028683685.1 Bacteroidales bacterium | reverse complement strand
AAAATCGTCGGTCATTTCGGGCACACTTTGGCCATCTATTCCTTGAAATCCATTGTCCATCAACCATTCACGAACAAACTCCTTAGATAGTTGTTTTTGGGCTTCCCCTTTTGCTTGACGTTCTTCATATCCATCTATATAAAAATAGCGTGATGAATCGGGCGTATGAATTTCGTCAATCAAATAAATTTTTTCCTCTTTTTTCCCAAACTCATACTTGGTATCGACCAAAATCAAACCCTGTTTTGCCGCAATTTCAGTTCCTCTTTGAAACAGTTCACGAGTATATTTTTCCAATAGAATATAATCCACCTCTGAAATAATATTTTGACTTAAAATTTCTTCTCTGGTAATGTCTTCGTCATGCCCTGTATCAGCTTTAGTTGTAGGTGTAATAATAGGCTCCGGGAAGCGCTGATGTTCAATCATTCCATCAGGAATTTTAACTCCACAAATTTCGCGAGCACCATTTTTATATGCACGCCACGAACTTCCTGTAAGATAGCCTCTAATAATCATTTCAATCGCAAAAGGCGAACAAAAATGCCCTACTGTAACCATAGGATCAGGAGTTGCTATTTTCCAGTTTGGACAAATATCCGAAGTAGCATCCAAAAATCCAGCGGCTATCTGATTCAAAACCTGTCCTTTAAAAGGAATACCTTTGGGCAATACTACATCAAAAGCAGAAATCCTATCGGTGACCACCATCACCATCAAATCGTCATTAATATTATATACATCACGAACTTTTCCTTTATATACACTTTTTTGACCTGGAAAATTATAATCAGTTTTAATTAAGGCATTATTCATACAATTTTTATTTTTTTATAGTGTTTGAAATATCTTTTTTCTTTTCAACTTTAATATCTTCTACTTTTTCAAAAGCATCTACAATTTTACTCACCAAATGATGACGAAGAATATCACATTTTTCAAGTTTCACCACTGCAATTCCCGAAATATTTTTCAAAATATTAATAGAGCTAATTAAGCCTGAAGTTTGATTGCGAGGCAAATCCACTTGAGTTAAGTCGCCTGTAATAAAGAACTTAGCATTCATCCCCATTCGGGTAAGAAACATTTTTAGTTGCCCCTGTGTAGCATTTTGAGCCTCATCCAAAATAACATACGCATTATCGAGAGTTCGTCCACGCATAAAAGCCAGCGGAGCAATTTCGATGGTCCCATCCTCAAAATAAGCCAATAATTTTTGAGTTGGAATCATATCTCGGAGAGCATCATAAAGCGGTTGTAAATAAGGATCGAGCTTATCTCGAAGGTCGCCTGGTAAAAATCCCAGATTTTCGCCTGCTTCAACAGCTGGACGAGTTAAAATAATTCGCCTTATTTGCTTTTCTTTCAATGCTTTAACAGCCAAAGCAACAGAAGTATACGTTTTTCCAGTACCAGCAGGTCCAACAGCAAAAATCATATCATATTTTGCTGCACTGTCAACCAATTTTCGCTGATTTTTGGTACGTGCTTTAATCACTTTACCGTCTCTGCCGTGCAACAAAATATCACCAAAACCATCCTCTTTCGTTTTTTTCGAAAAATCAATTTCTTCGCCAATAAGTTGCTCTACATCATGCAAATTAAGCTTTCCAAAACGATCTAAATGTTTCGTTATCAAATTCAGCTTATGCTCAAAACGCAAAATGTCTGAAGACTCTCCTAGTACTTTAATTTCATTTCCTCTATTTATTATTTTAAGTTTAGGGAAAATTTTCACTAATGCATTAATATTAACATCATTAACACCATTTATTTCTCTGATTTGATCAGCATCTAGTTCAAAAAATCGTTCTATCATTCGCTCCTCTTAAGAATTTAAGTTATTTTAAAGTTCAAAAATAATAAAAAAGAGTTGACAAACATGAATATTTAGTATTTTTGACACAATTTAAGTTATTAATTTAATGAATATCATTACGCTGACAACTGACTGGGGATTAAAGGATTACTACATTGGTGCAGTAAAAGGGAAGATTTATAGCCTAATGCCTCAAGCCAATGTTGTAGACATTACACATCAAATCCATCCTTATGATATTGAAGAAGCATCTTATATTTTAAAAAATTCTTTCCCCTATTTTCCCGATAAAACCATTCACATTATTGGCATAAACTCCATAGCTTCAGCACAAACCCCGCATGTATTAATTGGTTTTAAGAATCATTATTTTATTTGTTCCGATAATGGAATTATGGCATTGGTGATTGGGGACAAAAATCCCGACTTTATTCTTGACATTGATTTTCCTCAAGACACGGACACTTATAATTTTCCAGAAAAGGATTTATTTGTAAAAATTGCAGCTCATATTTATAATGGACAAAACATAGATGAACTTGGACAACCCAAGAATTCACTTAACACCCTCCTAATTAACAATAACCCAAATATAAATCCAAACTACATCAACGGAAAAGTAAGTCATATTGACGCCTATTCCAATATTATAACCAACATTCATAAAACCGATTTTAAAAACATACAAAAAGGAAGAAAATTTGAAATCACGGTTCTTCCAGGATTTAGCACTACTCAACTAAAAACCTCCTATTTAGATGTAGAAGACAACAGTTTAGTTGCCTTTTTTAACGATCATGATTTACTCGAAATTGGCATCAACAAAGGACAATTAGCGTCCCTTATGTCCCTCCAAATCGGTTCATTTATCAACATTGAATTTTTCAACTAAAACATATAAAAACATGAAAAGAATACCATTAATATTATTAATTTCGTTGTTCATCTTTAGTTCTTGCAACAACGACGAAGTGAAACGTTTGAAAGAAGAAAACAAACGTTTATACGACGAAATTGACACTCGTGACAAAACAGTTAACGACATGTTTAAGTCCTTGAATGACATTGAACAAAACCTTTATGAGATTAGATCTAAAGAGATGATAATCAAGAATTCAAGCTCTGTCGAAATCCCTGAAGATGACAGCGATGTAAGAGACCGAATTAGCCAAGAAATGCAACTCATTAATGATCTTGTGGAAAAAAATAAAAAACAGATGGATCAGCTTAAAAAACAAATGAAAAATTCAAATATTAAAATTGTAGAGTTGGAAAAAACGATTGACAAACTGAATCGTCAAATTGCGGAACGCGACATTGAAATTTCTGATTTAAAGAATCGTTTAGAAACCCTTAATTTTACCGTTGAAGAGCTAAATACACAAATTAGTGGACTTACTGAAGAAAAAGCTGCACAAACAGAAGTAATTGAAAAACAAACTGAAGAGATAAATTCAGCATGGTTTGTTTTTGGAACCAAGAACGAACTTGTAGAAAAAAACATTATAAACCGCACTGGTGGAATTATTGGCATTGGAAAAACATCAAAAATATCGACCCATATGAACCTTGAATATTTCACCCAAATTGATCTTCGCAAAACCACTGAAATACCACTTATGGTCAAAGAAGCAAAAATTTTATCTACCCACCCTGCAGATTCTTATGAATTAAAAATGAATAACAAAACTGTAGAAAAATTAACTATAAAAGACCATAAACGTTTTTGGAGCATTACTAAATATTTGGTTATTGAAACCAAATAGAACCTATTATTTTTGCATTTATTCTATAAAAAAACGTCAGGATTATTTATTTTCCTGACGTTTTTTATTCTATTTTTTTCTTTCCTTAAAATGTTCCGAATCACCCCATTCATTGTATCCGATAGTTGCTCCAGCAATTTTAATTCGAGCTTCAAGACAGTTATTACATTCAGAAGCTTCCTCATCAATGCAGGGTTTATCTTCATATAAAAGATAACTATCACGATATTTAAGCGGCGTTAAATTTGGCATTACAATATTTGCCCCCACTTTAATTGCCTTTTCCCTACCTGCAACATCTAACGTTTGCATAGCTGTAGATGCAGCAATATTAATATCTTTCATTAATATCCTCAAAATTGCAATCATTTTTAAAGACAAAACAAAACGCTCACGCTTACTCATCAATTGATTTTTATACTCGTATAAAGGAGTATGCTCATGTTCTATATAAGGTCCCATTCCACACATATCAATATCCAAATCTCTCATAAACAAAAGGTCGTCCGCTAAATTTTCAATGGTTTGAAATGGCAATCCAATCATCACACCTGTACCAACTTGATATCCAATCTTTCTAAGCAATTTCAAACTATGCAAACGGAAATCGAAATCATGTACTTTGTTATTTGGATGCAATTTTGAATACAATTCGCGGTCAGATGCTTCAATACGAAGCAGATAGCGATGCGCTCCAGCATTAAACCAAGTTTGAAAAGTTTCCTCCGTTTGTTCTCCCAAAGACAAAGTAATTCCGAGTTCACCATTACTCATTGCTTTTATTTTCTGCAAAAGATGGGTGATCTTTTTAATAAATTTCTTGCTTGAGATTTCTCCAGCCTGAATTACCAATGAGCCATAACCCTCTTCATAGGCATATTTTGCAGCTTCAAAAACGTCCTCTTCAGGAAGTTCATAGAGCATCATTTTTTTATTTCCTGAACGAATGCCACAATAATAACAGTTTTTTGAACAGATGTTTGAATACTCAATTAAGCCCCTAAAATAAACTATATCACCTAAATATTTTGTTTTTATTTGAGCTGCTTTTTCAAAAATCAGCGTACGTTCTTTTTCATCTGCTTTAAGCAAACAAATGATATCTTCTCTTGACAAAGATTCCTGAATTAATATTTTCTGAATTGATTTTGACATGTTTTTTCTTTTATAAACAAAATAAGCCATAGAAGGCATAAAATATCTACACTATATTTTGTCGATTCATATCTAATTTAATAAAAATAAATAGCATCATTGTAAATGCAATCAAAGACGATCCCCCATAGCTAATATAGGGTAATGGAATTCCGATTACTGGCATTAAACCAAGAGTCATCCCTATGTTGACAGCAATATGAGTAAACAGCACACCTGCAATCCCGTATCCATAGATACGGCTATATCTCGACCTTTGCCGTTCCGACAAAAGAATAATTCTGATAAGTAATAAAAGAAACAAAACAATAACTAAGAAACTACCCAGAAAGCCCCATTCTTCACCTATGGTGCAAAAAATAAAGTCGGTACTTTGCTCTGGGACAAACTTATATTTCGTTTGAGTTCCTTTCAAAAAACCTTTTCCAAAGAATCCACCTGAACCAATGGCAATCTTAGATTGATTCACATTATATCCTGCTCCTCTTAAATCAGTTTCGGTTCCAATTAAAACTTCAATTCTACTTTTCTGATGCGGTTGTAAAATATTGTCAAAAATATAATCTACACCAAAGGAAAATGATGACAACATAAACGATATTAGAACCATTTTGAGTACATCTTTTCGATATCGGCGTATAAAAAACCACATAAACAATGTGAGAACTGAAATTGCAATAATTACATGCCAATGTGAAAACAACAAGGTCAATAAAAAGATTACGATGAGCGTTAATCCAATCCAAAGAATAGTTCCTGGCATCCCTTCACGATACAAGACAAAGAGAAATACAACAAAAACAAGAGCTGAACCAGTATCATTTTGCATCAGTATTATTAGAGCAGGAACAAAAATCAAAATAAATGAGATTATCTGAACTCTCAGTTGTTCAACATTTCTATTAGATTCACCGGCATATTTTGCCAAAGCCATGGCCGCTGTTATTTTTGCAAATTCGGAAGGCTGAATACCTAAATCACCAACACCAAGCCATGATTTAGCACCCGATACTTCGGTTCCAACAAAAATAACCAACAGTATTAATACGGTTGTAATACCATAAAAAACCCATGTAAATGTTGTATAAACCTTAGCGTCAATTAAAATAATAATGAGAGCGACGCCCATTGAAATTAAAATCCAAAGAAACTGTCTTCCACTGTTTCTATCCAAATCAAAAATACTTTCTGAGGTTGGAGTGTATGTTGCTGCATAAATATTTATCCAACCGACAAAAACCAGCAAAAAATAAATTGCAACCAATATCCAATCAATATTAGCAAACATAGATTGTCGTCCTATTCTTTGACTCATCAGTTATTCATTAGGTTTGCATTTTTAATATTATTTTCCATATCCACCCAATCCACACTACGATTGATGTAGTATTCGATCATCAAACTAGCAATGGGAGCAGCCCATACGCCACCAAATCCAGCATTTTCAACCACCACTGAAATGGCAATCTTAGGATCTTCAACGGGAGCAAAAGCAATGTATAAAGCATGATCTTTCCCGTGTGGATTTTGAGCTGTTCCTGTTTTCCCTGCGGATGTAATATTCTTAATTTTAGAACGTGCAGCAGTACCCGCTGTAACTGCATTCACCATCCCTTGGATAATGGATTCATAATGTATAGCATCAATTCCTGTATATACTTTTTCTGAATATTTTCTATTTAAAGAATCACGACAACCAATTGCTTTAACTACATGAGGACGAACATAATAGCCCTTATTCGCAATGGTTGCTGCAAAATTTGCCAATTGCAATGGCGTTGTTCCCATTTCCCCTTGTCCAATTGCTAATGAAATAATGGACAATGATTTCCAACGATTTTTCCCATGATAACGATCATAATATTCAGCAGTGGGAACATTTCCCCGCAATTCGTAAGGCAAATCGGTATCATACGTAACACCAAAGCCCATATTTAAGACATATTCACGCCATTTATTATATGCTTCACGGGTATTTTTATACTTTTTCCGATTGTCAATAATTTGTCGAAAGACTTTGCAATAATAAGCATTGCACGAATATTGAACAGAAGAAATTACGTCTGTAGGCGATGGATGATTATGACATCCCACTCTCAAATTTCCAAAAACAAAACCATGATCACAAGTAAACTTTGTAGTTGGTTCAATAACACCTTCTTGCAAAGCAATCAAAGCATTTGCCATTTTAAACGTTGAACCAGGTGGATAAGTTGCCATTAAGGCTCTGTTAAACAAAGGTTTATTAATAGAATCTCGCAGTAATTTTAAATAATTTGAGGAACGGTTTCGACCCACCATTAAATTAGGATCATAACTTGGACTGGAAACAATACACAAAACTTCGCCCGTTTTTGGCTCAATGGCCACAATACTTCCTTTTTTATTTTTCATCAACATTTCGCCATACTCCTGAAGTTTCATATCAATAGACGACCAAATATTAATTCCAGGAATGGCAACAGTGTCAAATTCCCCTTCACGAAAAGAGCCCTGTTCACGATTGTGCACATCAACCATCATCACCCTCACTCCTTTTCTACCTCGTAGCTGATTTTCATACGACTTTTCTATTCCACTAACTCCAATATAATCTCCCATT
Source organism: Bacteroidales bacterium (assembly GCA_028683685.1). Classification (GTDB taxonomy): domain Bacteria; phylum Bacteroidota; class Bacteroidia; order Bacteroidales; family WCHB1-69; genus JAQUGA01. The sequence continues at coordinate 887 of JAQUHH010000095.1, read as the reverse complement.
CGGTAATATGGTTTTTCTTGTAAAATACGATCATTCACTTCGCCAATGTACCCTAAAGTATGGGCTGCAATAGGTTTAGGATAATAACGTAAAGTACGAGCCTGCACAAAAAAACCAGGATATTTATACAATTTTTCTTCTATAAATCCATAGGTTTCCTTTGAAATCTGTTTTTCAAAAATAGACGAAGCAAAAGGCGAATAAGCTCTGGCTCTTCTTAATTTTTCTCGAACTTCATCAAGCGTTAAATCAAGCAAAGAAGCCAATTCCATAGTATCCATTTCAACCACCTGATTGGGAATAACCATCAAATCATAAGTAGCTTCGTTGTAAACCAACAATTCACCAAAACGATCATAAACAAGCCCCCGAGATGGATATTGAACTTTATTTCTAAGTGCATTTTTCCGTGAAGAAATCTCCCAACTATCATCAATAACTTGAATATAAAAAAGTCGAAAAACATATAAAATGCCTACAATTAGGAACATTAAAATTATAACATTTTGTCTGGCAGAGTATACTTTCTTCATTCCTTGATTATTGACTTAAGTTGACAAAAGTACAATTTATTAATGTATTTTTACGCTCAAAAATTGGTTTATGAACTTTTTAATTTTTCATTATGGATGTTATTGAATTTAGAGAATATTGTTTGTTGAAAAAAGGAGTTACCGAAGAGTTTCCTTTTGATGCCGTAACCTTAGTTTTCAAAGTAATGGACAAAATGTTTGCGGTAACAAGATTGAATCATATTGAATCTTTCAAAATCACCTTAAAATGCGATCCAGAAATAGCCATAGAGATACGCGAAAAACATGACTGCATCGAAGGTGCATTTCATTTTAATAAAAAATACTGGAACAGTCTTACGATTGATGGCTCTC
>JAQUHH010000094.1 GCA_028683685.1 Bacteroidales bacterium | reverse complement strand
GGTGCCTTTTTTGCCTATTCCGAATTAATGCAAAAAATTAAAAATCATTTTCCAAATTTGAAAATAAAAATGCTAAAAATGGAAGATGTAAAACTAAAAAAAGAAATTACAAATGGAGGGAACTTAGCCAATATGATAGGTTTAGACCATTTATTAAAAGAAACAAATTACACTTTTGAAGTCAAGAACAAAAAAGCAACAGATGCCCCAAAACAAAATTATAAACCCATCTCAGGATTTGCCTATCCCAATGAATATGAAACTGTTTCTGAAATAAAAAATTCAAATTTATCCAAAGCACTCATTATCAGAGACTCATATATTAATGCCATGATGCCATATTTAAATGAAAGTTTTTCAAAATCCTCTTATATTTTTGATGCATGGCAGTATAAATTAAATGATGAAATTCTCAAAAATGAATCGCCAGATATTTTTATATTAGAAATTTATGAACCCCATATTTCTAATATTTTGGATAATTTGGAATGATGTTTAAAAAGGTGACTGAGTGACCGAGTGACTGAGTGCTCACGCCTGAGACAATTAAGAATTAAAAATTAAAACAAACTTCAGATTACAACCACAGATTACAGATAATCAAATCAGCTCATCAACCATTTCCAAGCTGGAATTATCTGAATATTCTCTGGCAAATCAAGTAAAATCTTGCATTCGTGGTACGTAATCACAGTCCCTTGTTTTATTTTAAATTCATTCATCGCTTCTTCTAATCCAGATAATTCTCTTTTTTGATTATCGTAATTTAGTTCATAAACCACTTGAATCGCTTCTGCAATGTCATATCCATCTTTTATTAAAAAATCACATTCATTTTTAACTGAAAAATAATAGACCTCCTTCCCTCTTCTTTTTAACTCCAAAAATATCATGTTTTCAAATAATCGTCCTAAATTATCTGAAAATCTTAAACCAATATTATTGGCTATCGAATTATCAACACAATAGACTTTTCTTGAATTCATAATCTGCTTTTTAATCGAATAATCAAATTTATAAAGATAAAACAGAAGGTATGTTCTCTCAAAATAATCTAAATAATCCTTGATTGAACTTAAACTCTTAATTCCAGATATTTGTTTTAAAGTGCTATAAGAAAACAGTTTAGCGGAATTTGACAATAGATATATTGCCATTTGTCGCAATTCCTTTACTTGGGATAACCTATAACGTGAAACAATATCTCGATAAAGAATATCCTGAAACCAAGCATTGATAAGACTTGTATCTTTCTCTTTTAAAACTAAGGGAAAGCCACCTATTTCAAGATATTCACTTAAGTCACTCAATAACAGAGACTTTTGCTTTGTAGTTAAACTTTTAATACGATATGAATGTTTTTTATATGATAAATACTCTATAAAAGAAAAAGGAAATAATTCTAATACTTTATTTCGCCCCGTCAACGAAGAAGAAATTTCAGAACTAAGCAATTGAGCATTGGAACCTGTTACAAATACTTTTCGACCCTGTTCATACATTCTATTTACAAACTTTTCCCAATTTGGAACGTTTTGAATTTCATCAAAAAGAAATACCGGTTCTGTTCTATAATTTTCTAAATGAATTTGATAAATCTCACTTAATATCTCAGAATTTCCAATGATCCGCTCATCATCAAAATTAAAATAACAGAAATTAGAATCCTGAAGTTTAAGTTTATCTTTAATAAGCCAAAGTAAAGAGGATTTTCCGCATCTTCGTACACCAGATATCACAACTACCTGACTTGTAGTGAGAAAAGGCATTAAATCAATATCACGTTCAATCAAATCACGCTTGTTACAAAAGTACTCTTTCTGATCAAGCATAACCATGTTTAATTTTTCCTTATTCATATTTCATTCTTTTAAAACGAACAAATATACAGCTTTTCTTTCATTTATAAAGAACAATTTAAAAATTAAAAAAATTACCGAATACGGATTACAAAACTGCCGTTAGGTTTTACCCTCATCCGTGGATATCCGTTCTTTCAGTGCCATCCGTGTTCTATTCATCTGCCGTCAGGACTTTTCCCTTTAAACTTTCTACTGTCTTCGGTATCCTCCCTTCGGTCGGATGAATTTATTTGATGATAAAAAACAACATAAAAACATTTTATTATCTTCGATAAATTCTGAAGGGATGACTTTTTTTTCAACTTCCCAAAAATGATTTTTCCCTTCCCTAAAGAAGAACAAGTGAGTACAAGTTTCCTTTAAAAATAGCTTTCTTCCTGTCCTCAAGCCGGACAGGCTCATTCTTTTTCTAGCGATAAAAAGAATGCAAAAATCGCTTCCCCGCTGTCGAAAATCAACTAAAAAATCGAGTCATTTGGCTTTAAAATCTGAGAACTCGGACTTTTAGCCAAAAATCATAAATTATTTTCTAAAAATAGCTTTTTTGTTGATTTTCGTCTAACGTCCTCAGGCAGCTCAGATTTTGTAAATCTATTCATAAATCCAATTTTCCATTGCATTCCAAATTGCCTTGACATTATAAGAAGCCAAATTTCCTGATTTTTTGACGTTGATATTTCACTATGCGGGAACGAAATGGTATCCTCCCTGCGGTCGGATGAATTTATTTAATTATAAAATCGCGAAGCAGTTTGCGACATCGAACTTTCGAAACGCCAAAACTGCTGTCAGGAACCTGTCCACCTGTCCACCCGACCACCCGACCACCATTTTTAGCTGTCAGGCACCTGTCCACTCCCGAAAAATAAAAAATCTTTGATTTTTGTAATTTTTCGAGGATTTTTTTTAAAATTGTCACAAAATCAAAGATTTTTACAATTCGGAACCGACCACCGATTACCGACCACAGATTACAGATTACCGACCACAGATTACCAAATAAGCCGTTCGGAACTCGGTCACTTGGTTACCCTGTCACTTTTTTCCACTTGTTCAATCCTTGCCACCACCGGCGGATGTGAATAGTAAAACCAAACATAAAATGGATGTGGGTTCAAGTTGCTTAAATTGTCGGCAGAAAGTTTTACCAAAGCATTTTTCAGAGCAGGACCATAGCCATATTGAGCGGCAAAAGCATCTGCTTGATATTCGTGTTGTCGGGACAAAATTGCACTGAAAGGCGTAATAATCAACTCTATGGGGCTGTATAATAAGCCAAAAGCAAGCAAGCTCATGTGAAACGAAGCGATGTCATTTCCCAATACTTTGGATAAAACAGGATGATTCATCAGCAAACCCAGTAAAAACAATGTGATTCCACTGCTAATCAATGAAGTAATTAATCCATAAAGAGTGTGACGATGTTTGTTATGTCCAGTTTCGTGTGCCAAAACGGCAACAATCTCTTCATTGGTAAATTTTTCCATCATGTTGTCATACAAAACAATTCGTTTTTTGGGACCAAAACCTGTAAAATAAGCATTGGTTTTAGTGGAACGTTTCGACGAATCAATAACATAGACATCGTTTAATTTAAAACCTGCCCGTTTGCAAAATTCCATTATTGCATCTTTCAATTCGCCTTCTTCAATCGGTTTTTGTTTGTTAAATAAAGGCACTATCAAATTTGAATAAAACAACATCATAAAAATGGAAAAAGCACTCATGAAAATCCAGGCATACAACCAAAATAAATTTTGAGTTTGATTGTAAAACCACACCAAGACAAATATCAACAAACCGCCCAATAAAACACTCAACAACAAGGATTTAAGTTTGTCTACAACAAACAATTGCAGCGTAGTTTTATTAAAACCATATTTTTCTTCAATAACAAAAGTTTGGTACCATTCGAGAGGCGTAGAAAAAATAAAAGAGAGCAAGAAAATAAGTCCAAAAAATGTCAAAGTCAAGAGATATTCATTTTCGATAATCAGACGTAAATAATTGTCTATCAGCGGTAGAACCTTGAAAGCGACCACTAAAATGACAAAAACACTGGAGATGGAGCCGACAATCATTCCAAAACGAAAATTATCTTTTTGGTAATTCAGCTGTTTTTCGTTGGTTTCAAGGCTAAAAAGAGCTTGAATCTTTTCGGGAAGCGGTTTTAAACGATGTTTAAAATTGATAATTTCGAAATAATTATCTACAATAAAATCCAAGATTAGAAAAGCAATAATTAAAAAGAAGAAGAATTCTCTATTCATATGTCAATCTATTTCAAACGTTTAGCACTACAAATACCCCATCACTTTATAAACACAATATCCCCAAACCTCATGAATCAACATATCCCAACGTTTTAGTGCGTCGATGGAAGGCACCAATAAATAGAGCGGATCGGAACGCAAATCACCCACCAATTGATTGGTCGGATAGATATCGAAAGTCAGCCCTTGTTTTTTGAAAATCGCACGAGAACGCCGCATGTGAAGAGAAGAAGTAAACAACAAAAAGGAAGGATGATCCATTTTTTGTAAAATTTCTTTGCTGTAAATTGCATTTTGATAGGTGTTATCCGATTTGTTTTCAACGATTAAAACCGAATCAGGAATTCCATTTCTAGAAAGGTAGGTCGCCAAAATTTCTGATTCAATCACATTTCTAAAAATTAGATGTCCGGGTCCACCGCTGATCAAAATCTTATCCACTCTGTTTTGATGATACAAATCTACGGCTTGCAAAATCCGATCAGTATTATGTTGGAAAGCAATTCTATCCATTTTGTCATCAATATTTGCCATTCCACCACCCAAAACAACAGCTAAATCATAATGATTTTGAAGCAATTCTGTTTTCACCACTGGGATTTCCCATGCTTTAATCAGCAAGTCGACAAAAAAATTATTTGAAAAAAACAAAAGGGCAACAAAAGCTGCAATTAAAAACTTGCGAGCCTTTTGTTTATTTTTCAGGAACAAGGCTAAAACAACCAATACAACAATCCAAACCAAAGGATTAAGTAAGGTATTAATGATTTTTGATAAAATAAAAAAGAGACTCATTACGACATACCATTTAATTTACGAAGCAACCATTCTACAGAAAACAGAGCGATTAAAAGTACAAAATAAAACCACAAAGTAGTTAAATCCGTATATTTTTTAACTGAATAGGTGACCGAACGAATGGATTCATTATTTTTTATCTTTTCCGACAATTGGTCAATTTCCCTAGCCATCAATAACTCACCCTCGTTTATTTCTGCCAATTGCGACATTAAGTATTTGTCAGCCACTAAATTAAGAGATTCAATTTCGAGTTTACGAACGGTGAACGCCCCTTTTTTGGCAAACAATTTTCCTCCAAAACTCACTTGAGCTTCCCACGAGTAATCCCCTTGTGGAAATTTCCCAGCATTGAGTTCGAAGGCATCCGAAGTTCTGGAGAACAAGAAAGGCAAAGATTTACCTTCGCTGTTTTTAATCATCATTTTCACCTCTGGTTCGTTGATTCTTTCCATCGCATCGTTGTAGAATTCAGCATTAAAAAAAACATTCTCATTTTCATTAAAAATGCGATTATGATTCACTCTAAAATTGCTTCTATCACTACTAACCATCAGATATTGAGCCACTTTCACCATCCAGTCGTCGAACATTTGATGACTTTCATAAATTTGATAAGCCATTAATCTCCATCGCCAAATTCCTTCTCCAGTAATAACTCCAGTTCTAGTGTTGTTCTCTTCGGAAAAAAGAATCAGTGGCATTTCGCTGACCACTCGGCCAATTCGCTGATAAAGCATAATTTGAGCCGCATTTGACAATTGATAATTACCAAAAGGAACAGATAATGGCGGAAGACTTTCCAAATTTTTAATCCAATCACGTTCGTTGGAAAATGAGACAAAAGAAGGATTAAAATGAGCAAAAGCATCATTCCACATCGCTCGATTTTGAAGAATTTTCAAACCTGCATTTTGTTCGTTAAACAGAGCAAGATTTGTTTTCTGTCCCAAGAGATACAAAAGCGGAATATTTTGTTGCTTTATGCGATTTAATAAGGGCAAAGAAGCATTGTTGACCGATGGAATCTGATATAAAATCACCAATTGATAATCGTTGGCTGAATTAAGCTCTTCAACATTTTTGACCTCCACCGCAAAACTTTGAACGGAAGACAAAGCATTTTTGAGAGCCGCAATATCGGGATGTGGGGCTTGATGAAGGATTAATATTTTTTCTTTCTGTTCGATTACCTCCACAAAAACTTCAGAACGATTGTTTTGAATTGAAAATTCGCCCTCCAAAGGCTCTAAAATTACAGAATATTGTTGCAAACCCGGCAAATCGCTTTCGATATAGGTTCGAACAACCTCTTTGTAGCGATTTCCTTGTGCCAAAATCGTTTTTTGGAAAATGTTTTTTCCTTTGTGTTCGATTTTTAAAATTGTTTTGGCACCCGGAAATAAATCAATATTGAGATGGATTTCCAAAGGGAAACTATTGCCCTTAAAGACTGAACGATTGTGAAAAACACGACTAATTTTCAAATCTTTTTGAATCAAAGTATCGCCCATTAAAATCGAATAAATGGGATATGGCATAGATTCTGCCATGAAAAATGGATTGCTTCCTTTGTTGTAAATGCCATCCGAAGCCAAAACAATAGCTCCTACATTTCTCCCAGAATACAAAGTCTTCATTTCTGAAAAAAGAGCAGAAAGATCCGTTTCGGGTTCGTTGTAGGTTGATAAAATCGAATTATTGCATTCCGAACCAAAAGAGAGCAACTTCACTTCAAATTGATTTTCAAGTTCTTTGATTTGTTCCCTTAATAGAGTGATAAAATCGGTTTTATAAAAAACAGAATCTTTGGTCATCACCACGGAAGCAGAATTATCGACGGCCACCACGACCAAAGGCTTTTCAATTTCAGTTATTGTTCTTAAAATCAATGGATTGAGCAATAAAAAAGCAAGCAAAGAAGCGCCTAGAAAACGCAAAAGAGGAAGAACTGTTTTTTGCCAAGGACTAATATTTTCAGGAAAACGTTTGGAATAGGTCAAAAATGCTACCAAAACGCCGAAAGCGAGGCAAAAAATCACAAACCATAAAGGATATTCCGTAATTATTTTCATGCGTTTTTATAAAATGATATTATTGCTAGGCGTTTTTCGGTCGTTGAACGTAGCGCTGCAGTGCGATGTGCTGAGCCTGTCGAAGTAAGCGGTGTCGAACTGTCAAAACGCCCGAGAAAGATGTCTGAAAAAAAACAGTGTTTGAATTAGAAAGTTCGCTGGCAAGGCTTGCAAAGTCTGAAAATATCTGATTTTACTTTCGTAAATGAGGATTTTTTCAGACAAGTGTAACGCAGCCAGCGGACTTTATAAACAAACACTACAAATACATTCCGCCATCACAGCTAATAACCTGTCCGCTGATGTAAGAAGACAAATCAGAAGCAAGATAAAGTGCAGTATTTGAAACATCTTCCGTAGAACCGGTGCGGCGAAGTGGAATTTGTTTGATCCATTCTGCTTTCACAGCTTCGTCCAAATCTCCGGTCATATCTGTTTCGATAAAACCAGGGGCAATCGCATTGCAACGGATGTTACGTGAACCCAATTCCTGAGCGATGGATTTTGTAAAGCCAATCATTCCTGCTTTAGAAGCAGCATAATTAGATTGTCCAAAATTACCTCTTAAACCCACGATGGAAGTCATGTTAATAATTGATCCAGAGCGTTGTTTAAGCATAAATTTCTGAACTGCTTTTGTCAAGTTAAAGGCAGATTTCAAATTAATTCTAATAACGAGATCCCAATCGGCTTCCGTCATTCTCATTAAAAGGTTATCACGGGTTATACCAGCATTGTTTACCAAAATATCAATTTTTCCAAAATCAGCTTGAATTTGGTTAATTACCTCTTCCGAAGACTGAAAAGAAGAAGCATCAGAAGCATAGGCTTTGCCTTTTACGCCCATCGACAATATTCTATTTTCAAGAGCTTCTGAGTTTTCGTCCAACTTCAAATCGGTAAACGCAATATGAGCTCCTTGTTGAGCAAATAACAGGGCTATCCCCTTGCCTATTCCTCTAGATCCGCCAGTAATAACGGCTACTTTTCCTTCTAATAATTTCATAATTTTAATTTTAATAATAAATGAAGCACAAAAGTAATTAAAATATCTGATTTAATTTAAAATGTATTTTCAATAATTCTTAAATGAGGAGGATTTGTCCCGTGATTAAGTGATGAGTAGTTCGTTGTTTGTTGTTCGTTGTTCGTTGTTCGTTGTTCGTTGTTCGTTGTTCGTTGTTTGTTGTTTGTTGTTCGTTGTTCGTTGTTCGTTGTTTCTTGTTTGTTGTTTGTTGTTTGTTGTTCGTTGTTCGTTGTTCGTTGTTCGTTGTTCGTTGTTC
>JAQUHH010000093.1 GCA_028683685.1 Bacteroidales bacterium | reverse complement strand
ACTTTCAAAAGAAAACTTTATTTTTGAAAACATAAATATTTGATTATGAATATATTACCTTGACGTTAGTCAGAATCATTTATTTGTTCTTTTATTAAAAAAAAAGACTGTTTCATAATAGAAACAGCCTTTTTTGTTGTTTTTATCTTTTTCTGCTAGGAGCAGAACTTCCTGTACTAGGCGCATCTTTCGTTGCTTTAGGAATGTATGGTCTATTGGTATTGCTATCAATAAAATACCATTCGTTAAATATTCCATTATGATCACTCCAAAGATGAACTTTTGTGCCGTTATCGTTTTTGCTTCCTTTTAGATTCAGAATTTTACCACTTCGGTGATAAATTTTAAAACGACCTTCTCCCAAATGTTTAAAATAGAAATCTTGAGATTGTCCGGTGTGTGCTGTCCAAATATGAGCTGGAGTTCCATTATCCGTTTTGCCTCCCGCTAAATCAACAACCATATTGCCAGATGTACCAACATATAATTTATAATATTGTCCATTGTCTGCTTTTTTAAATCTGATTAATCGATCGGGTTGCATATCTAATTTCCATACTTGCATTTGAGCATTTTTTTTGATCGCTCCTTGTCCAGTTCCTGGTAAATCCCAAAATCCTGCATCATCACGACCTCTGTTCATTGCTGATTGAATGTAGAATGTTTTTCCAGTAGGAACTTCGTCACCTTCAACTGCCGCTTCCACTTTTTGAGTTTCAGTAGGAATAAAAAGTTCTTTGGTTTCAGCATCTATTAAGTGCCATTCCATCCAAACACCGTCATGGTCGTCCCAAGTATGAACAGACGTTCCATTTGCACTTTTTCTTCCTGCTGTGCATAGCGCTTTTCCAAATCGGTTGTATATTTTAAAACGACCGTTTCCTAAATGGTGGAATAAAAAACGTTGCGAATTGCTGCCATTGCTTTGATAAGAAGCAATATTTGTTCCGTTAGCCGTTTTTCCGCCAGAAACGTCTACTCTGCTATTTTTTGTATTGCCAATGACAATTTCGTAAAATCCTTTTTCTTTAGAATCGATAAGGGTATACATTCTGTCATGACCACCATCTAAATTCCAAACTTGAATATTTAAGCTATTGGTGATGGTCGCTGGACTTCCTGGAATATCCCAGTATCCACCATTGTCTCGACCATAATTCATGCCCGATTGGATAAAAAACTTTTTACCAGTGGGTATTACAGAACCTTGGTTTGGTTGACTGAATAGGTTTTGTCCTATAAAAAGAAGGATTGTGATAATTAATGATATTCTTTTCATTTTTTCAATTGTTATTGATTAATATAAGTATTCACTTTTACAGTTGTATTTGATTTTATAACAGGAATCTTAATTAAAAAGAGACCCATTAGAAAAAACAAATTAGTCTGCCCAATTCAAATCAATATTGATTTTATTATCCGCAGAAAAACTTTGTTTGTAGGGGCCTTCAGCTTCTGTTGGTAAAACATCACTTCCATTTAAAACAATTTGATAAACAATAGGATCAATAGTTGGATTAACATGTTCGCCACCATCATAAAGTTGGAATTTAATGGTTACTTTTGAACCGGCATTCATGGCTAATGTCATTGTATTTGAAACTGCAAAAATTAGACTGCTTGTGTTTTCTGTCAAGTTAGAATACGTATTAAAAGTTCCTTCGCCATTGTAATCGTATAAGCTGTTGTTTGCATCCCAAACCGACATATATATGGTTATACCTTCTTCTTCTTCTTCCCATGCTTCGCTCATTAGTTCAATTCTTCCTGGTGACCATGAAGTGATGTTCCCGTATACCTTTAAGTATTTTGTAGTAGAGGATGTTTTTCCATCATCATTTTTAGCGGTCAATACAATTTTATATGATCCTTTAGTGCTAAAAGTTTGAGTTGGAGATTTTTCCGTGGAAGTAATTGAATCACTAAAACTCCATAAATAAGAAGTTGCATCCGTAGAACTGTTTGTAAATGTAACATTAACAGGTGCTTTCATGTAGTTAATCATTGAAAATTTTGCATCTGGTTCAGCAGGTGTATCATCTTTTTTACACGCTGAAAAAACCAAAAGTGTTGATACTGCTAAAATAAAACTTAGTTTTGAAATTTTTCTTTTCATCTTTCTTCTCTTTTTAATTGTTTAATTCGTTAATTTATAATTTTCTGATTGGCAAATTTATTAAAAAATATTCTTCTATCCTTAAAAATACAATCATTTTTTTGAACTTTTCTTTTCTTTTACTTTATGTTATAGTTTAAGCCACGTGGTTTTTTTCTTAAACTAAAGTAATAATTTATGTAAAACAAGTAAAAAAAACGATTCATTCTTGAAAAAAATGAGTGCGAATATTTCTTTATTTTCCAATCTGAAATTGCCTAATTTCAAATACTATGCCATAAAAATAAACAGGTGTGAAATTCATAATAAATATTCAAAAAATAGATTCATTTAGGATATAAAAAAATATATTATAAATATGACATTATCATATTATGAGGACTTAGTAATGCTCTTAAACACTAGGTGAGTTTGAGATTGATTGTTTATATTGAAAAAATATACAAATGATTCTTAGGCAATAAATGATAGTGTTAGTAGATTTGTAGTGATGAAAAAATGAAATATAAAAATGTTTGATTTAGCAGATAAAGTTTAAATAAATTCCTATTATGCATAACAATCCTATGGGAAATAATGAAAATCAATAATACAAAAAGTGTACAGGTGGTCAAGCAATTTTGTAAAAGAAAATACTGAATAATTTTATTTGGCTAAGTTATGTCATTCATGAAAATAAGGTTCAAATAAAAATGAACCATTGATTTTTTAAAAAAAAAATATGCTAAATTAGAAAATGAAATTAACCCATATCAATGTATTGTTAATTTTTATTCTGCTATTTAGTAGAAGGTTAATTAATAATTACAAGAAGATTGCTGCTATTTTAAGCAATAAGGAGTATTTTGAAGTTTTATTGGAGAGGGATAGGGGGGGTAAAAGAGATTTCTTAATCAAATTTCCAATTAGCAATCATTTTTTCATCAAAATCGCAATTTACCCATTCGTAATCCAATTTGGAACCAATATGTCTGTATACATCAATGGCATCCGTATTCCAATCCAAAACTTGCCAGCGCAATCGTTTGCATTTTTCTTCTTGTGCCAATTTGAAAATTTCATGAAACAGTTGTTTCCCAATTTTTTGTCCACGATATTCGGGTTCAATGTATAAATCATCCAAATATAGCGATTTCCCGATCCAAGTGTAATAGGCAAAAAAGCAAATGGCAAATCCAACAATTTTTTGATTTTCATTTTCGGCTACAAAAAGTCTGAAGTGTTCCGACTCTGCATTCATTTGTTCTACCGTGTTTGTAACTTGCTCTGGTGCTTTTTCAAACAATGCTAAATCTTTTATTTGTTGCAAAATAGTGGGATAGTCTTTGGTTTCTCCTTTTCGTATTTGTATCATTTTTTTCGGGCAAAGATACAATTTAAATAAAATAATTTTAAGATAATTTTTAATTGAAACAATTTCTGCTTACAAACACTTAAGTGAGAAAAAGAACCAAAACTCATTGTATTCTTTGAGAAAAATAAAATCTAATCCGTTTATTGAAAAATAGCGGTATCAGAAAGCTCTTTGTTTGCAAGTCAGACAATTTAAATCTTCATGTATAAAAAAAATAAACTAAATTTGCAGATTGATATAATATTAAATAGAGGAGAGAAGATGGCAAATGTGAATTTTATAGATTATGTAAAAATATTTTTTCGTTCAGGTAAAGGTGGTGGCGGATCAGCACATTTGGCACGCTATGCAGGAGAACCCAAAGCAGGCCCAGATGGCGGTGATGGGGGACGTGGTGGACATATTATTCTGAGAGGAAATTCGCAATTGTGGACGCTTTTGCATCTAAAATATACCAAACACGTTTATGCTGGTGACGGAAGTTATGGTTATAAAAATAAAAGTTTTGGTGCCGACGGTAAAGATATGATTGTAGAAGTGCCTGTAGGTGTGGTTATTAAAGATGCAGAAACAGGAGAAGTGGAAGCCGAAATTATGGAAGATGGTCAGGAAGTCATTTTTCTAAAAGGAGGTCGTGGAGGCTTAGGAAATGTACATTTTAAAAGTTCTGTACGTCAAACTCCACGTTTTGCTCAACCGGGCGAAATGGGAACTGAAGGTTGGAAAATAATTGAACTTAAACTTTTGGCTGATGTGGGATTGGTTGGCTTTCCAAATGCCGGCAAATCTACACTTATCTCTGTTCTGTCCAATGCTAAACCCAAAATTGCCGATTATCCGTTTACAACCATCGTGCCTAATTTAGGAATGGTTTCGTATCGAGATTTTAGAAGTTTTGTGATTGCTGATATTCCTGGTATTATTGAAGGTGCGAGTCAGGGTAAAGGTTTGGGATTGAGATTTTTACGCCACATTGAACGAAACTCTTTGCTTTTGTTTATGATTGCAGCTGATTCGCCTTCCATTAAAAAAGAATATAAAATTTTATTGAAAGAACTTAAAACATACAATCCTGAATTGCTTGAAAAAGAACGGATTTTAGCCATTACCAAAATGGATATCGTTCCTGATAATGAAGTGAAAGCTATAAAACGAAAGGTTCCCGATGATTGTCCGGTGATGTTTATTTCGTCTTTGTCGCAAATAGGACTGGTTGAGCTGAAAGATAAAATATGGGAAGCTTTGAATAAATAAAGCATGATAGAAGTGCTGAAAAATATAGACGCATGGCTTTTATTGCTGATAAATTCAGGCAATAATCCATTTTTGGATGGACTCATGTGGTGGATTTCTGATAAATTTATTTGGATCCCTTTATATCTTTTTTTGCTTTTTAAATTATATCAAAAATACCAATATGATATTTGGAAAATATTTATAGTCATCGCCTTAACCATTGGATTGAGCGATGGAGTAAGCTCTGGACTTATTAAAAAACAAGTCAAACGCTATCGCCCCAGTCATCATTTGGAAATCAAAGATTCTTTGCATTTACATAAGTATCAGGATGGAACGTATTATGCCGGTGGAAAATATGGATTTGTCTCTTCTCATGCTGCAAACAGCGTCGCCATTGCTTTTTTGATTTTTCTGTTTTTAGGACGATTTTCCAAACATTATTATTGGATGATTCTATGGGTTTTAACCATTTCCTACAGCCGAATGTACTTGGGAGTTCACTATCCATCCGATATTATTGGTGGAATCCTTGTGGGACTCATATCAGCATATATCTCATATTTACTGGGCGTTAAATTTTTAAAATTTTCGCTTAAAAAAGAAATTAATCCTAATTTTGAAGCATGACAAAAACAATTAAATATATATTATTTCTATTTTGGATTGCTTTCTCGTTAAATTCTTTTTCGCAGAGCAAAACGCAGATTCAGCTTGTTCGAGCCGAACGTTTGGATTATGATGAAGGCGTCATGAAGGGGGTGAAAAGAATTATTGGGGATGTTGTTTTTGAGCATGATGGAGCTTTTTTATATTGCGATTCAGCATGGCTGTATGAGTCTAATAATAGCGTTGATACGTATGGTGAAATTTTGATTCAAGTAAATGATAGCGTGAGTATTACCGGTGAATTTATGCATTACGACGGAAATACGCGTATGGCAAATATCGAACGAGATGTGGTGATGAAAGACAAAACTTCTACCTTGACTTCGGATAAAATTATATACGATCGCAATACCAATGAAGCATTTTACAACACGGGAGGCGTTTTGAAAGATGCAGAAAATACGCTTACCAGCATTATTGGGATTTATCAAACCTCTACCAAAAAAGTTTTTTTCAAGGAAGATGTTGTTTTGATAAATGAGAGGTATCGTCTTGAATGCGACACACTTGTATATCACACTTCTACCGAAATTGCTTATTTCCCATCCGCAACAGTGGGGATTTCTGACGAAAATTACATGTATTGTGAAGATGGTTGGTACGAAACAAAAACCGACATTACGATGCTTAAAAACAATGCTTTTTTAAGCAATAAAAATCAATCAATAAAAGCCGATAGCATCTATTTTGACCAAAAGCAAAAGTATGGATATGCATGGTTGAATGTCGTTTTGCGCGATAGTGTTCAGGATCTTTTTATGCTGGGCGATTATTGTCATTACGACGATTTAAATGGTTTCACATACATGACCGATAAAGCCGAAGCTCGTATGGTGGAAAACATGGATACTTTATATATACATGCCGATACTCTAAAGATGCTTTTTGATTCTACTCAAACAGCCCAATTATTGACGGCTTATTATCATTGTTTTTTCTACCGTGATGACATTCAGGGATATGCTGATTCTTTAGCGTATAATGCCGTAGATTCCGTAATCTATTTATATAGAAATCCAGTTTTATGGTCGGAAGACAATCAGTTAAAAGCGGATACCATTACACTTTTTTTGAAAAACGGTCAGTTTGATGAAGTTCATTTAAGCAATTTAGCTTTCATCTCGAATGAGCTTGAATTTCAGCGATATAACCAAGTAAAGGGAAAGCGAATGCTGGGTTATTTTAATGAAAACAAATTGTTTAAAATTGATGTTTTGGGCAATGCCGAAAGCCTTTATTATATTGAAGAGGACAATGGAGCTTTGATTGGTGTTAACAAAACAGAATCGGCCTTTATGACCATGTTGCTTGATAAAAATGCATTTACAAACATTACGGTATCGGGCAAACCCAAAGCCAAAATGAGTCCTTGGGAGAACGTTTCGGAAGAAGATAAAAAATTATTGAATTTTGTATGGCTAATTCAATTTAGACCATTTAGCAGAGAAGATATTTTTGAATTGCATGCAAAAAAGAAAAAATCTGAAGAAAAAGTAACGGAGTAGCTGAGTAACTGACTTTGTGCCCAATTCTAAATTTTTAATTCGTAACTTTTAATTCTTAATTAGTAATTCGTCATTGACATAGTAATCAGACTTGTATGTAAGTGTTAAAATATTTATATAAATGAAATAAGGTTAAAAAGGAATAAAATAAAAGAAAATAAAACATCGTCATTTTTCTTTTTATATATTTGTAGATTAAAATAAAGAAAGATTGTTGAAAACAGAAGAAATAGATAGGCTTTTTAAAGCGATACAGCAATATCAAAATATTGTATTAATGATTCACCGCAATCCAGATGGCGATGCCATGGGAGCGGCTTTGTCATTTCAGCGTTTGCTGGTAAAGTTGAATAAAAAAGTGAATGTAATTGCTCCCAACATGTTTCCCGATTTTTTAGGATGGATGAAAGGAAGCGATGAAGTGATTATTGCTACGAAGCAATTTAAACTTGCCAGTCAGTTAATTGAGGAAGCAGAAATGATTGTCTGTATGGATTTTAATTCATTTTCTCGTTTGGGAACCGAATTGGAGCCATTGTTGGTTCAATCGAAAGCTCTTAAAGTTATAATTGACCACCATTTGGAGCCCGATCAAAGTTTTGATATTGTTTGTTCGGAAACAGATACTTCATCTACCTGTGAAATTGTTTTTCAGATTATAAAAGGTACGATTTACGAATCTCATTTTGATAAATTTATGGCAGAGCATCTGTATGTTGGTATTGTTACCGATACAGGCTCTTTTAGCTACAATTGCAATCGTGCTTCAACCTATGATGCAATTTCCTATTTAATGAAATTAGAGATTGACGGAGAAGCTATTCATCGTTTGGTTTACGATACCTATTCCGAAAATAGAATGCGTCTTCTGGGACTTTGTTTGAGCGAACGATTGGTGGTTTTGCCCGAGTTTTCAGCTTCATTTATCTATTTGACGAAAGAAGATTTGAAAAAATACGATTATCAAACCGGCGATACCGAAGGGGTCGTAAATTATGGACTGTCGATTTCTGGTATTAATATCACTGCATTATTTACAGAACGAGAAAATAAAATTAGAATATCCTTTCGCTCCAAAGGCGAATTTGATGTGAATGCCTTTGCTCGAACTCATTATAGTGGAGGAGGACACAGAAATGCTTCTGGTGCTGATTCTAATGCGAGTCTTGATGAAACCATTCAAATTTTCAAGGAGGCTCTAAGCATGTATAAAAATCAATTGAATTTTTAGTTTCGTATGAATTTAAAAAAGAAAATATTCATTATCCCTTTTGTGGTGCTGCTAAGTGTAGTTTTGGCTTCTTGTATAAATACGCCCAAAAATACGGATGAGGATGTTGTGATGATAAATCAAGATGATTATACCGAACCCTTAATCATCGCCAATAAAGAATCGGTTAGGTTGGAAGATGGC
>JAQUHH010000092.1:5177-8463 GCA_028683685.1 Bacteroidales bacterium | reverse complement strand
TCGAGGTTGTTCACAATTCCATCTCTTCCAATGGCATCTTTTCCAACTTCAAACTGAGGCTTAATTAATCCAATAAAAAAAGTTTTCTCATTCATAAAATCAGGCAAAAATGGCATTAATTTTCGCATTGAAATAAACGATAAATCGCTTAATACAAAATCTAAATCTGGGGAAAGAGAAGTGCTTTTCGCCAAATCTCTAAAATCCATTTTCTCGAAAAGAGTAATTTTTGCATGCTTGCGAAGCGAACTATCCAGTTGATTTGTTCCCACGTCAACGGCAGTCACATGCGCAGCTCCATGTTGAAGAGCACAATCGGTAAAACCACCCGTTGAGGAGCCAATATCGAGCACTTTGGCATTTGAAAAATCGAGTTGAAAATGCCGAATGGCTTTTTCGAGTTTCAGTCCACCCCTGCTCACATATGGCAAAACCTCATCGGTTTGAACAACGAGCTCATCCTTAGAACCATCGATAATAAATGACGCTTTTTTTACGCATAAACCATTGACAAAAACCTGCCCATTTTTAATAGCGAAAGAGGCTTTTTCGCGGGAAGGGAAATGTTTTTCACCAACCAAATAACTGTCTAATCTCATAAATTATGAATTTTGAATCAATAACATTCGTTGGCAATAAGCAATAATTTCATGTATACTAAAAGAGCGCACCCAACGATTATACTCCTTATTATCACTCCTGAAAATAGCTACGGGTACGGTAAAAACCGAATGTGAGGCAGCTAAAACAGGATTCAGATTCGTATCAACATAAACAAATGTAACTTCTGGTAATATTTCTATCATTACTGTTTGAAGTTTTAGTTTCAGTGCTGAACAAACACTACAATGCTGATTTCCAAACAGAAAAATACTTGCTTTAGATTCTAAAATTTCTTCTGGAATAAAATTATCAGTAATTGAAATCATATTTTTAGTGGACTTTGGTTAACACTTAATCCAAAAAGAGCAAAATCATATTTGACAGGATCTTGAGCACAAAAGTAGCTTAATATTTCGTTTAATTCAAGAACCGCTTTCCAATCGTTTTGTTTTCGGGTTAAAATTCCTAAATTTCGAGCTGTATTTCCTGAATGCACATCCAACGGACACAACAAATCTGACATGGGTATGGTTCGCCAAAGTCCAAAATCTACTTCAGATGTATCCTTGCGAACCATCCACCGCAAAAACATATTTAGGCGTTTGCATGCAGAGCCTTTTACCGGATTTGAAACATGTTTTCTGCTCCTTTGTGCGTGCTCAACGCTGAAAAAAACCTGATTGAAATAAACCAATGCTCCATAGACTCCTCCCTCAGAGAAACCTTTGTTAAAAACAGCTTCTAAGCCACCCATATTTTTATAAATAATGTGCAAAGAATCAATAAAAAGGAGTGCATCATCGGCATTAAAAGTACGATGTTTGAAATCTAAAAAGCGTTTTTTATCCAGTTCAGAATGGTTCATAATAAAATCATACGGACTCATATCCATTTGTTCTAAAAACCGCAATGAGCTATTAATGATTGACTTGCGATTTCCCCATGCAAAGGTAGCTGCCATCAAACCACTGATTTCAATGTCCTCTTTTTGAGAAAAGCGATGCGGAACCGAAATTGGATCCATTTCAATAAACCCCACATTATTATATTCTAAAACTGCCATTTCCAGCATTTCCTGCACCTCACTCAAAAAAGCTTTTTGCTCCATTTTCATGCTGCAAAAATACAATAAATATCAGTGAAAATTTTTTCTCAAATGCCCGAAAAAGTCAAACTTTCATAATTCACATTTTTTTCCGTACTTTTGTAAAAAAGAAAATCACAGACAAAAAATGACAGAAAATGTATAAAAAGATATTCTTATTTTCAATGCTTGGAATTCTATTTTTAGCATGTAAAAAAAATGATGTTAAAAATCCAGATATCACTCAAGAAACGGGAAAAGCTAAAATCTTATTCGATCACACTGTAAATAACGAAGCGGTAGAATTTGAGATTCTAAAATACACCAACGAAGCTGGAAATCCATATATGCTGACCGAAATCATGTATTTTATTTCGGATGTTAAATTCCATTCCGGTTCAGGGGAAACCATTTCTATAAATAAATGGAAATCAAACCATTATGTCGACCTGGCAATTCCATCAACTCTTAAATGGGAAATTTATGATGATATTCCAGTGGGAACTTACGACAGTATCTCATTTACTTTTGGATTTAATGAAGTCGACAATAAATCGTTTTTATTTGTAAACCCGCCAGAAGTAAATATGTTTTGGCCCGAAATTTTGGGAGGCGGATTTCACTACATGATGATAAATGGACGCTGGGAAACGCCCACAGACGTTCTTAAGCCTTTCAACTTTCATCTCGGAATTGGACAAACATACTCGGGACAAACTGCCCACACCGATTCTATTGTTGGCTATGTTCACAACCATTTTAGGGTTTCGCTCCCACTTACCAATTTCAAAATTGAAAAATCGCAATTGAAATCAGTTCAATTAGAAATGAAACTTGAAAATTGGTTTTCAAATCCACATGCATTCGACTTCAACTATTGGGGGGGCGACATTATGCAAAAACAGCCCGCTATGCTTCAAGCAAAAGAAAACGGATGGAACGTCTTTACTATCAAAAACTAATATCAAGATTAAAATAAAAAACAAAAAACATGGCTTTAACCAACAATGATATTTTAAAAAAACTAAGAGTTGCACTTCAACTTAGAGATGAAGATATAATTGAAATACTTAATCTGGTTGATTTTAGAGTGACAAAAACAGAATTATCTGCCTTTTTCCGAAAAGACGATCATCCCAATTACAAACCTCTTCAAGATCAGATTTTGCGAAACTTTTTAAACGGACTGGTTATCTATAAAAGAGGCCCTATGAAAAAGCCTGAACAATAAAATGAATAGAATGCCCAATTTTTTCGTTGCAAATACCGTGTTTAATTCACAATATTTATAGCCTATCTTCAATAAGATTTTTTAAATAATGCAATTAAAACACTCTGCATTATTTTAAATCAAATACAGTATTCGAATAAATAACATTTATATTCGATTACCTTACACACTGTATTTCATCACTATAAGACCAAACTAACACTATTTAACAAGAACATAATTGAAATAATTGGTATTTTTTGAATATTTTTGTCGAAAAATTAAAATCAGAAAATAATGCACTTTATCAAAACAGGAATTATACAATTGTTATTCTTGACATTTTGCATAATTAAACCAAGCTTAGCTCAGGAACTAACATTAGGGCA
>JAQUHH010000092.1:0-5077 GCA_028683685.1 Bacteroidales bacterium | reverse complement strand
GAATATTTTTGTCGAAAAATTAAAATCAGAAAATAATGCACTTTATCAAAACAGGAATTATACAATTGTTATTCTTGACATTTTGCATAATTAAACCAAGCTTAGCTCAGGAACTAACATTAGGGCAGTGCAAGGAGATGGCATTAAACCAAAATATGGATTTAAAAATATCTCAAGAACATATTCTAATGGGGAAAAATGCTCGAAAAATGGCATTTTCTCAGTTTTTTCCACAAATTGAAGGAAATGCTTCATACATTCGCCTCAATAAACAATTTCAATTATTGGATGAAGATTTTACATCTCAAAGCATTATTGACAATCTTCCATTTCCCATTTCCTTTCTTCCGATACCCATCCCAATAGATTTAAGCAATATTTCGCTTTTGCCTTCATCGGATACCCGTTTTGGGCAAGAAAACAATTTTGTTTTCAATGTTGGTCTCACCCAACCCATTTTTGCTGGAGGAAGAATATTTGAAGTTTACAAAATGAGCAAAGTGGGCGAACAAATTGCCAGCGAAAGTGCTATTTTAGAACGTCAGAAAGTCTTATATGAAACCGAAGATTTATATTGGAATATTGTTTCCATTCAAGAAAAGCAAAAAGTAGTAGAAGCATATCAAAAGATGCTTCAAAATCTGGAAAAAGATGTAGAAGCATACATTACACAAGGAGTGGCATTGCGCAATGATTTACTAAGAGTAAAACTAAAACAAAATGAAATTGATTTAAATCTTTTTAAAATAAACAATGGTTTGAAACTAGCCAAAATGGCACTTTGTCAAAAAATTGGCATGGATATAAATTCAGATATAACACTTTCAGAAGCTGAAATTGAGATTGAAGAAAAAGACATTGTGTATGAAAACATTCGCCAATCAGCCATTCTCAATCGTCCGGAATTAAAACTTTTGGAACATAGCGTAAAACTCACAGAATCAGCTCTTCGCATATCAACGGGCAGTTTTATGCCCACTCTTGGTTTTACCGCCAACTATTTATCCGTCCGTCCTAATCCATATCGCGGATTAGCCGATGAATTTGGAAGTGATTATATGTTTGGTTTTGTAATGAATGTTCCCATTTTTCATTGGTTTGAAAAACATCACAGCCATGCATTAGCAAAAAACAGCATGAACATTGCCAAGCTAAAACTGGAAGATTCCAGACAAAAAATATCCATGGAAACATTAATGATCAGCAATGAAATTCTGGAAGCAAAAAGACGCATTGAAATATCAAAAGTAAGTTTAGACCAGACTTTAGAAAATTTAAAGCTAATTCAAGACAGTTACAATGAAGGCATGATGAAAACAGCAGAATTAATTGAAGCACAAGCTATATGGCAAGAAGCTCAAACCAATTACATTGAATCGAAAGCAATGTATAGATCCTTAGAAATAAAATTAAAAAAATCAAGCGGAGAATTATAAACAAGTAATAATCATATTATTATGTACAAAAATAGAATAAAAACAGGCAGCATTATCCTCCTCATTTCAGTATTTTTCATTTCTGCCTGTACCCAAGAAAAAAAGGAAGAATCAACCGAAACCAAAGCACTAATGGTTAAAACAGAAAGTGCTAAGAAAATGACTTTTGCTGAAAACTTGGAATTTCCAGGCACAATTTTCCCAAACAAAGAAGCAAATATTGGAGCATCCATGCCAGGCAAAGTGGAGAAAATATTTTTTCAACCCGGAGATTATGTCAAGCAAGGAGCTATTGTCGTTCAAATGTCAACAGAAATGATGATTCTATCTGAAATTGAATATACGACATTGCAAAAAGATTTCAATCGGGTCACAAACTTACTGGCAAAAGGAAGCATCACCCAACAAGATTTCGATCATGTGAAAGCCAAATACGAAGCGGCGAAAGCCAAATATGAATTAGTCAAGAAGAACACTCAAATAACAGCACCTTTTGATGGCGTTATCGTAAGTCACATTATGCAAGAGGGCGAAAACTACTTGTTCTCGCCCAGTTTAGATTTGAATTTTTCAATGACTTCTGGAATTGTGAAACTCATGCAAATCAACCCACTCATTGTTCGTTTTTCGGTAAATGAAAAACTTCTTTCAAAAATTAAAAAAGGACAAATTGTAAAAGTGATAACGGATGCCTATCCAGAAGAATCGTTTGAAGGCAAAGTCAGTTTAATTCATCCGATACTGAATGCCAATACCCGTAGCGTTGACGTGGATGTAAAAGCAAACAACAAAAAACAATTGCTCAAGCCAGGGATGTTTGCCCGTGTGATTGTACAAGGCATTGCTCACGAAGGCGTGGGAGTTCCATTAACCTCAATTTCAAGGCGGGGCAATAGTGAATTTGTTTGGGTTGCCAAAGACCAAAAGGCTTTTTTACAAAAAATAAATAGAGTAGCAATAAGTGGCGATTACGCTATCGTTAACGACCTCGACGAAGATACAGAAATCATTGTAACAAAGAAATCTCAATTGGCAGATGGGATGTCAATTTTAACCGAAAAATAGGTCAATACTATGAAATTATCCAAGATTAGCGTTTCCAACCCCATAGGGACTTCAATGGCATTTATTGCGATTCTTATTATTGGCATTATCAGTTTGAATTCATTGCCACGAGATGTAATGCCCAATATTGATTTTCCGACATTAACCGTCATTACTATATATCCTGGAGCATCGCCCGAAGATGTTGAAAAAGATGTTACCAAAACCTTAGAGCTTATTTTGGCAACAACGCCAAATTTAAAAAACATGACTTCTAAAAGTCGTGAAAATGTATCTATCCTTACTTTACAATTTGAGTGGGAATCGGATATTACGGATGCTGCGAACAATGTACGGGATTTAATGGAGGTTGTTAAAAACGACTTGCCCAGTGCAGCCCAAGCTCCATTTATTATGAAAATCAACAGTTCCATGTTGCCTGTTGCTGCTTTAGCCATCAGTGCCGATGAAAGCTACGATGATTTTGAAAGAATTTACAACGATATTATTGCCCCCCATTTTCGTCGCATCGACGGAGTAGGAACTGTTTTCCCAATTGCCAATCCTGAAAAACAACTCTTAATTGAAGTAGATCCGCAGCGAATGAATGCGTATAATATTTCCATACAAACGATTGTAATGGCATTGCAATCTGAGAAAATAACCATCCCAGGGGGAACTATCAAAATAGGCGATTACGATTTGCCCATTAATATTCCTGGTCAGATAAACAATCAATCCGATATTGAAGAACTCATCATTGTTAATTATCAAAACAAGGTAATACGACTCAAAGACATCGCCAATGTTAGTATAAAACATAAATCAAAAGACGAAAGAGTTCGAAGTGCTGGCAAGCAATCCATTGCCATGTTTGTTCAAAAACAAACGGGAGCAAACACTTTGGACACCTATAAATCAATTTTAGAAGAAATTGAAAATGTTCAAAAAGTTCTTCCGAAGGATGTTCAAATAAGTGAAGTTTTTAACACTGCCGATATCATTGACGAGACCATAAATAATCTTGCTTCCACTGTATGGTGGGGAGCTTTATGGGTAATGTTTGTAGTACTCATTTTTCTGCGGAATTATCGTTCTAGTTTAATTATTATTGTAACCATTCCCTTCTCATTAATATTTGCATTTATCATTATTTATATTTTCGATTACACCATCAATGTTTTTTCATTAATGTCGCTAGTTGTAGCAATGGGCTTGGTTGTAGACAGTGCCATTGTGGTTTTAGAAAACATTATTCAAAAAATTGAAAAAGGAGAAAAACCGCGAGAAGCATCCGTGTTTGGCAGCAGCGAAATGCAACTGGCAATTACCGCCTCTACCATGACCACCATTTCGGTATTTTTGCCCATGCTTTTCATTGGAGGCATTGTTGGTATTATGTTTAAGCAATTGGTTGTCATCACCATATCTATCTTATTGGCATCTTTAATAGCAGCACTTACCCTAACACCTATGATGACTTCTTTGCTCATCAAAAAAAGAGAAAGGAAACACTCTAAACTATACAATTGGAGTGAAAATATTCTTGTAGTTATTGAAAATACTTACAAAAACATTCTTAAATGGGCTATTTATCACAAAACAACAGTCATATTAATAGGCATTGGAATTTTTGGATTATCTCTCTTTTCAGTTCGCTTTATTGGCACTGACTACATTCCAAATTTCGACACTGGCGACATGATGATCATCATTGAAACGGATGAAGGAATTGGCGTTAACAGAACAGAAGAAATTGCCACCTATATTGAAGAGAAAGTTACAGAAATGGTTCCTTATATTGAAAAATCATTTATCATTGCGGGGCAAACAGAAAAAGGATTGCTCTCTTCGGTGGGTTTTGCCGAAGGGAAAAATGCTGCCACCATCGGATTTAGAATGTGTCAGCCTGACAAAAGGCCCAAAAGCACGTCGGAAATAGCGGCAGAATTAACAAGCTTTCTGGACAGCATTCCAGATATAAATAAATACAATGTGAGCGGTGGTAGTATTTTATCAGCCGTGGTTCTGGGGAACGTAAAACCAATTGAAATCAAACTATTTGGAAATGATTTTAACAAACTTGATGAAGCAGCTTCCTTAATTATAGATGCACTTAAAAAAGATCCTACATTTTACAACATTGAAATCCCATCGAGTCGTAACAAGCCTGAAATAAACTTCATTATTGACAAACAAAAAGCAGCAGCCTATAACATCAACAGCCTTTCGGCATCCATGCAGGTTCGTCAAAGCATTTATGGAGCAGAAGCTGGAAAAATAAACATTGATAATCAAGACATGATCATTCTGGTCAAATACGATTCATCTTCGGTAAATGACATTAATAAAATCCTTGATGTTCGACTGACGACCATGCGTGGAAGTCAAATCAGATTGGGCGATATTGCTCACGTGGAGACTTCGGCCAGCTATCAAGAAATTACCAGAGAAGGTCAACAGCGAGTATTCAAAGTTTCAGCCGATATAAAAAACACCTCTTTGGGAGAAGCTGGAAAAAAAGCAGAAGAAATTGTAAAGGGACTTAATATTGATCCCAGTATCGAAGTACAACAAGCAGGACAAATCGGCGACCA
>JAQUHH010000091.1 GCA_028683685.1 Bacteroidales bacterium | reverse complement strand
TGTAATGTTCTTGGAACTTTTTCGCCGTATCCTTTAGCTACCAAACGAGCAGGATTAATTCCTTTATCTACGAGGTAATTAACACATGATTCAGCACGACGTTGTGATAATGTATCATTGGTCATTGGTATTGGACGAACATCCGTATGGGAGCGTAATTCTATCACAAATGTTGGATTTTCAGTCATGATTTTAAACAATCCTGCAAGAGAGTCTTCGTATTGTGGTTTTAATTCCCATCTTCCTAAATCATATAAAATATCGGGGAGTACAATGGGGTCTTTTGGAATCGGAACCAGACGGAAGTCTCGTTTCAAATCTTTGTTTTCGAGTAAACCAACTGTTGTTTCGCGACCTTTGGTATTTGTATCTTCGTAATAACCACTTTTCTTAATAGAAAGATCATATGTTACATTATGTTGAATTAAATCTTTACTAAAGAAGTAGTATCCCTTATTATCTGTTTTTGTAGTGAACGATTTTCCATCTGATCCTGTTACGGCTACTTCTGCTTCTGTAATAACTTGCATGGTTACACTGTCGCGAACAATACCAGATAATGTAAAGATAAGTGGACGGAGTTTAAAGAAATAAATATCATCACCGCCACGACCTCCTTTACGATTGGATGAAAAGTATCCTTTTTCCATATATGGAGCATTAGAAATGGGGTCGAGCAATGGAGAGTCGTCAAAAATGATACCCATATCATCGCCTTCTGAATTCAAGGGGAATTGTAAGTTTTCTGGTTTTGAAAATTGTCCTTTATCATCCATTTTTGATGAGAACATATCAAATCCACCTAGCCCAGGGTGTCCTTTTGACGAAAAATAGAGGGTTTTCTCATCTCTTATTGTTGGGAACATTTCATGACTAGCAGTGTTGATAATGGGACCTAAGTTGGTTATGTCATCAAATGGACGGTTTTTACGTGAACGTTTTGCTACCCATATATCAAAACCACCTTGTCCTCCAGGACGATTTGTTGAAAAATACATGGTCATTTCATCCTCGCTAATCGCTGGATGAACATAATCGAATGAATCGGGTCCAAGAACAAGTAATTCAGGATTTTTCCAATTTTTACCTCTTTTTTGAGCAACGTATATTTTACAGCCAACTATTGCCTTTTTTTCATTGGCACAAAAAGTATAATAAATTGTCGTTCCTCTATTGTTTGCAACGGCTTCTCCTTCGTTTCCAGGAGTTAACACTACGGAAGTTTCGTCTATTAAATTAGGACCTACCCATTCACCAGGCCATTCTGTACTTCTACTTCTGGGTTTTTCAAATTCCCAAATGTCAGAAAAGGATTGTCCTGTCCATGCATCTAATCCTTTTCCAGTGGAGCCTTCTCTGGTGGATGTGATAAATAATACATTCTTTTTGGAAGGATTGCCCCAAGCAGGAGACCAATCATTTTCTCGACTATTGAATTTTCTTAAATTTTCTACTTCGTGACGTGTGGGGTTGTTTATCCATTGTGAAGAAAGTTCACATGATTTTATCTTTGTTATAACAGAGGAAGAATCTCTTGGTTCAAGCTCTTTGTATTTGTTGTAGTACTTTAACGCTTCTGCGTAGTCTTTATTCATTCGCAATAAATCACCTATGTGATTTAAAACAATAGGGCTGTCTTTTTGATAGTTAATTCTTTCAAGTCTTTGATATTGTTTCAAAGCTTGGCTTAAGTTGCCAGATAACCGATAACATTCAGCGATGCGAAATAATATACGATTTCGTTCAACACGGTTTTTTTTCACCTTGTTATACGCTTTTTTGTACAAATCAGCAGCGGTGTTGTATTGAAATTTTTCATAAGCGATATCTGCTTCTTGTGAAAAATTCCTTCGTTGAGCCACGCTTGTGTTGCTTATTACCAATAAGATAAAAACCAAAGCTCCAATTTTGTATAAAAGTTTCATAGTTATTTTTTTTATTCCCATAATTACGGCTAAAATAATGTTTTTTTTTTTAATAACAAGTAAATATTGAAATGTTTTTTTTCTTCTTCTATTATTTTTGATTGTACGTTTTAATTGTTATAAAGTTTCAAAGCCTGAATTGTGTTGATTATCACACAATTCAGGCTTTGAAAAGATTTTAAAAAAGGAATTATTTTTTATTTTTTTTCCTGCGTTCTGACCAGTTTATAAAGTCAAATGCCAATGGAGATGCTGTAAAAATGGAAGAATAAGTTCCCACTAATACCCCAGTAAGCAATGCGAAAATGAATCCGCGAATTACTTCCCCGCCAAAAATAAAGATTGCTATAAGTACGATGAGCGTTGTACCCGCTGTATTTACGGTACGACCTAAGGTGCTATTCATCGCACTATTCATGTTTTCAGTTAAGCTGCGTTTTGGAAACAAAGTTCTGTTCTCACGAATACGGTCAAAAATAATCACCGAGTCATTAATGGAATATCCAATAATGGTAAGAATTGCAGCAATAAATGCTTGATCAATTTCTAAAGTAAATGGTAGAATACCGTAGAATAAGGAGAATAGAGAAATTGTAATCAAAGCATCATGGGCTAAACTGATTAAACCACCAAGTCCATATTGCCATTTTTTAAATCGTATTGCGATATAAACAAATATTGCAATGAGCGAAAGTAAAATGGCCCAGAATGCATCGATAATGATATCTCGAGCTACAGTAGCTCCTACTTTTTGCGAACTCAGAACTCCAACTTCTTGGTTTTTAGTACTAAATTCTTCAAAGCTAAGCTTTTCAATGAAAAACGGTGCGATTCCTTCGTATAATTTGCGTTCAACAAGGGAGTCAACGGTTGTTCCGTCTTCATTAATTAAATATTTTGTGGTTACTTTTATTTGATTTGAAGCACCAAATATTTTCACTTCAGGTGCTTCACCAAACGCTTTTGCTAATTCTGCACGTACTTCGTTTGATTTTACATTTTGGTCAATTCGAACAATATAGCTACGTCCACCTGCAAAGTCAATTCCTAAGTTTAGTCCGCGTGTCAACAAAGAACCAATTCCAATAACGATTAAGATGGATGAAATGATATACGCTTTTTTGCGGAATCCGATAAAATCAAATTTTGTATTTGTAAAGGCATATCGGGTGTATTTATTGTCAAAAGGAATTTTTTTGTTTCTATCCAAGAAAAATTCAAATACAATGCGGGACAATAATATTGCTGTAAACATTGATGAAATAATACCAATGATAAGTGTGGTGGCAAATCCTTGAACGGGTCCTGAACCGAATATTACAAGGACAATACCCGTAATCAAAGTCGTTACGTTACCGTCAATAATTGCAGAATAGGCGTTTTTATAACCATCGTCAATGGCTAAACGGGTGCCTTTTCCTGCTCTTAACTCTTCACGAATACGTTCGTAAATAATAACGTTCGCATCCACAGCCATACCCAAAGTTAAAACAATACCAGCAATACCGGGCAAAGTTAATACCGCCCCCAGTGCTGATAAAACTCCAAAGATGAAAAAGATATTGGTAACCAATGCAATATCGGCAATAAAACCACTACGATTATAGTAGAGTACCATATAAATTAGAACCAATATAAATGCTAAAACGAATGAAGAAAGACCTGCGTTGATGGATTCTTTACCCAATGTTGGTCCTACAATTTCTTCCTGTACAATACGAGCAGCTGCGGGCAATTTCCCAGCTTTCAAAATGTTTGCAAGGTCTTTCGCCTCCTCCAAAGTGAAGTTTCCAGTGATAGAAGAACGACCATTTGGAATTTCATCTTGAACCGTTGGGAATGAATAAACAAAATTATCAAGTACAATGGCTACAGATTTTCCTTTGTTTTCGCCGGTTAGTTTTTTCCAAACTTTGGCACCGGTAGTATTCATCTGCATGGTGATTTCATTGCCACCTCTTTCGCTAAAGTCTTGACGGGCATCCGTAATAACATCTCCAGTTAGAGCAGGTCCTTTTTCGCCAACTCCTTTAAGGGCTATTAATTGGTGATATGTTTCTTTAACGTCCATCGCCTTATGAGCCCATGCTAAATGTAAATCGCGAGGAAGCATATGGTTGACAATGTTCAACATTTTATTGATTTTTGCCGTGTCTTTCGACAGAGAAACACCTACTACAGGGCCCGGAATGGGTTGGCCTGTTTGAGGATCAAAATTGGGGGATAGCAAAGCAAAAAGAGGATGATCTTTTTGAAATTGTGCTTTTTCGTCAAATAAATTATCAGTAGTGTCTGGAGATCCCTCCTCAACCGTTTCTTCTTCAATAATAGGGGTCTCTGTGTCTGTAGGATCTGCAGATTCATTTATTACTTCGAGGTCTGCTTGATCGTTGTCTAAAACATCATCGGGTGAACCACTGAAAATAGCCGCTAGTTTTTTATCCGCTTCCTCTATAACGGGGAATACTTCGCTAAAATCATATGTTTTCCAGAACTCTAAATTAGCGGTTCCTTGCAAAAGTTTACGAACACGTTCCGGTTCTTTTACACCTGGTAATTCTACTAAAATACGTCCCGATTGTCCAAGTTTTTGAATATTGGGTTGAGCTACACCAAAACGGTCAATACGTGTTCTTAGAATCAGATACGTGCGATCCACAGCTGATTCAGTCTCTTTTCTTAAAATATTAATAACCTCATCATTGGTGGATGTGGTTTTTATTGCTTCTATGTTAAAAGAGAAAATGGATGCTAGTTTGCCATTGGGTGCTACTTCTTTATATGATTCTGAAAACAGAGTTAAAAAGTCAGCTTGAGTGGTGCGATATTTTTCTCTCGCACTTTCCATTGCTTTTATAAAGTTTGGATCTTTGGTGTTTTTTCCAGCCATGGCTTCAACAATGTCCGGAATGGATATTTCGAGGGTTACGTTCATTCCCCCTTTAAGGTCAAGACCCAAGTTGATTTCTCTGTTTTTACAGTCACGATACGTATATTTACGAATCCATAAAAAGTTATAAACAACTTCGGATGAAATGGAGTCTAAATAATAATTTTCTCTCGATTTTGTTAAAGAATCTAAGTAGAAATTTTCTTTAAATGGATCATCGTTCGCCAATGTTTTAGCCATTTCGGCTACTTCTGGGTGGTTTGCAAAAGCTCTTGCATCTTTTTCTACATTTCGTGTACATAGGGTAAACGAAAGGTGGAAAAAACACACCAACGCAAAAGTTATCGCAAAAAATTTAATAGCACCTTTGTTTTGCATATTCTAAAGATTTGATTTTTAAGTATTTAAGTCTAGCTTGTTAGTTTATTTTTAATTTAGCTTGCAAATTTATGATAAGTTGTTGAATTTACCAATTTTTCACGCTAAAATATTTTTCTTTTTTATTAATATATTATTTTCGTAATTCAAAGTTTTCGCCCAAGTACACCTTTCTAACATGCTCATCGGAAGACAATTCTTCGGATGTTCCAGATTTTAGGACGGAGCCTTCGAAAAGAAGATAGGCTCGATCGGTAATCGAAAGTGTTTCATGAACATTATGGTCGGTAATTAAAATACCAATATTTTTTTGTTTAAGTTTTGCAACAATTTTCTGAATGTCTTCAACGGCAATTGGATCAACTCCTGCAAAAGGCTCATCGAGCAGAATAAATTTTGGATCCACGGCTAAGCATCTGGCTATTTCTGTTCTTCTGCGTTCGCCCCCTGAAAGCTGGATACCCATACTTTTGCGAATTTTTTGCAAGCCAAATTCATCCAATAGAGATTCGAGTTTTTCCTTTTGCTCTTTATTGTTCTTTTTAGTAAATTCCAATACCGATTTAATGTTGTCTTCAACACTCATATGCCGAAAAACGGAAGCCTCTTGAGCCAAATATCCTATTCCTTCCTGAGCTCTTTTGTACATTGGAAGTTCGGTAATGTCCTTGTTGTCTAAAAATATTTTCCCGCTAAGCGGTTTGATAAGTCCCACAATCATATAAAACGAGGTGGTTTTTCCGGCTCCGTTGGGTCCCAAAAGTCCTACAATTTCGCCCTGCTCAACGCTGATGTTGACATCTTTTACAACAGTGCGTTGCTTGTATTTCTTTGTGATATTTTCGGTGTGTAATATTGCCATAATGAATGCAAACTTAGTGTTTTTTATTTATTATCTGTGTTAAAAATTTATGTGTGATTTTAGAACAAGAATTGCAAGGATCCTAAAATGCCAAATTTTGAAACCTTTTCATTGTCTGTATGTGATAGCCTCCATACGGCGTCAATTCGAATAATCTTGAAAATATTTTCAACGCCTACGCCACATTCAAAATAGGGTTTTGAGAGTTTGTTTAAATTGGCTGGGAATTCACTGTATTGCAAGTTGCGGTCTTCAATATTTCCAACTAATCCTTTAAAATAAGCCACTTCTCTCCATTTTAAACGTTTAAATAAAGGAACTCTATTTAAGAAAAATCCATCAAAATGATGGGTCCATGTTAGACTAACGTATTGATCGCTTACAAATTCATAATAATTCATGATGTTAAATGAGTATTCATCAAAAAACCATGTTTCGTTTCCTTCATGAAGTTTTAATAGTGGATAGGGCAGTTGCCCAAATATTTTGCCGGCTTCGAGGTGATATTTTGACCAGCCAAAAGCTCCAATATTAAACCATTGTTTAATGTTAAACATCGCTCTGTGATAGGTATAATCGCTGCCCAATATATCGGGAATTCCGTATGCAAACTTCAGTTCTAAGATGGGATATTTGGTTCCTGCACTCACTCTTTCAAATTCACCCATTAAAAAGGTTTCTTTGTATGCAAATCGAATGTCTAAGTTTACTTCAGAAGTTGTAATGTATCGTTTTTCAAAACTTTCTTCTTTATGATTTACAATAAATTTCGTTTTCTCAACAGGGAAAACATCCCGATGTGTAAATCCAATATTCGTAGAAAATCCTTGAAACCACTCGTGTTCGTATTTTGCTTTGTATTCATCCACCATCGAAAGTTTATTGGCTGGACTTCGACGAAAGAGTGCCGCTAGAAGAAAATCTTCACGAAACGCATTTTGACTTTGTCCAATTTGTTCCATATCATGTTTGATGGATGCACTGATGCCTGTTCTGGGATTTTTGCTAAAAAGATATAAAAAGCCCGCTTCATATTTTAAAGTTTGATCCCGAAATCCGTATGCTAAATGCCCGTTTAACATAAGGTTTGTGCTGAATGCATTGCTGGTTCGTCCACCCAAGCGAAGTCGAGTGCCTTCTACCTGATTGAAACTGACAAATGACATATACGGACCCACTTCGACCTTTCCCAAAACTTTATAACCCATTACTAATGTTTGGATGATGTCGATGTATGTGTTAAAAATGGGCAATGATTTTAAAGTATCAACCATGTGATAAATGGTTAATTCATTTCGGTCGAGTTCTTCGTGACGCACAATGTCCCAATATTCGGGAGTGCGATCGTGTGCATCTTCAGAGATGCTCGATTGAGAAGGCGATTTGAAGATATAAGACGGAGGTTCAAGGTTGAAAATGTGATTTTTATAAGAGATTGTTTTTTTTCCAAAAAGTCCGGCGGTGCGTTTTGCTTTTTCAAAAATATTAAAATCAATGATTGTTTTTTCTTTTGATAATACCCAAAAACCTTGTTTTGTTTGCAAAAAATTCTGTTCTATGAACATGGCATTAATGTAGTTTACATTGGCTTCTTTTGCCATATCCATGCGGATTTCATGGATTGCCCACAAAGAATCTACAACCCAAAAATTTCCAGTAAAACATAAGTCGCCGCTTCGTTTGGGAGTGTAAGCTATATTGTAGCACCATAAATTTTCACGGTATGCACTGTCAATCAGATAATAACGATAAAAAAGCGAACCCGAATTTGAAATGGGGCTTACAAAGTTTTTTTCAAAAAGGGTGATGAAATTTTCATAGATATTAATGTTCTGATACAAATCACCCATAAATTGTCCGATGCTTTTACTTTCAACACCCGATACTTTTAAGGCATTAATGTGTTCTCTTTTTGATTTCGGATCGTTTCTTAAGTATACATTTGAAATGCTTTCAGAAAGGAAAACGGGTAAATATGTTTTATTATTGATTGTGGAAGTGTCAATATAATCGAAAATAAAATTTATTTTTTGGAATGCTCTGCGGTTTTTGAATTCTTCTGAAAGATTGTTTAAATCGAATTCTATTTTTGTATATACTTCATATTGAGCATAATCTTGTTCTGTAATATTATTTTGCTCTTTATTTTGGATTATTTTTTTTAGAATTTCATCCGCTGGATTTCCAGTATAATTGATGATAACTTCCGATAATTGAAGTTCTGAGGGTTGCAAAAACACATCAATCTTTTGATATCGATTGGGTTCGATTTTTATTGTTTGGGGATGATATCCAATAAAGGAAATGATAAGGCTGTCGGCTTTTACTTTGGTTTCTAATGCGTAATGTCCTTCAATATCACTGACGGTTCCAGTGGTGGTATATTGCATGGAAATATTAACAAAAGGCATTTTTTCGCGACTCTTTGAATCGTAGATGGTTCCTGTTATTTTGGTGACTTGGGCAAAACTTTGGAGTGTCAAA
>JAQUHH010000090.1 GCA_028683685.1 Bacteroidales bacterium | reverse complement strand
GATGTGCAAACCATGATTGTTGGTTTAATGCCCGGGAGCATTGGCGAAACTTCAAAAATTGCCATTTTATTGGGCGCTATTTTCTTATTGCTTACCGGAATTGCCAGTGCCCGAATTATGATATCAGCGGTGGTTGGCCTATTAAGCACCGGACTGCTGTTTAACGCATTGGGATTAAATGCATTTATGGAAGTGCCCGCCTACCAACATTTATTGATGGGTGGATTTTTGTTTGGAGCCGTATTTATGGCCACCGACCCTGTTTCTGCATCTCAAACACCAACTGGAAAAATCATCTACGGATTCCTTATTGGCTTTTTTACGATGATGGTTCGGGTAGTCAATCCGGCATATCCTGAAGGAACAATGCTGGCGATATTATTGATGAATGTTTTTGCTCCGCTCATTGATTTCTATGTCGTTGACTCAAACATTAAGCGTCGATTAAAAAGAGTAAAACAAGTCGTTAAATCATAAAACACAAAATCATGTTTAGCAACAAATACATATTTATTTATTCTTCGGTTCTGGTTATTATCGTCGCTGTTTTGCTTGCATTGGCAGCTACGCTATTAAAACCAGCTCAAGAAATCAATATCAAAACCGAAAAAATGCAACAGATATTGCAATCTGCGGGCATCAAATCACCCACCAAAGAGACCATATCTATATATCACAAATACATTACCAACGAATTGATTATCAATATTGAAGGTGAAATATTGTCTGATTTTGCTCAAGGAGAATTTAGCAAAGGAAATGAACGTGCTTTTGATATTAATTTAAAAGAAGAACTCCGTAAATTAAGTGGAAAGACTCCCACACCCAAAGATGTTCGTTTGCCTTTATTTGTTTTAATAAACGACCAAAAAGATACGGTGTATGTTATCCCACTGATTGGAAAAGGTTTATGGGGTCCCGTTTGGGGAAATATAGCTTTAAAAAGCGACAAAAACACAATTGCTGGAGTTCGTTTTGGACACAAATCGGAAACTCCAGGATTGGGAGCAGAAATAGAAACTCCCATGTTCCAAAATCAGTTTCTCGGAAAACAAATTTTTGACGAAAATGGAAATTTTACGTCTATTAAAGTTGTCAAAGGAGGAGTTGCAAACAGCTCCATTAACCCTATTCATGGAGTGGATGCCATTTCTGGAGGAACCATTACCAGTAAAGGTGTCAATAACATGCTGGAAGTATGTTTGAAAAATTATGAATCATTCTTAAAAACCAAATAAGTTATGAGCCTATCCAATTACAATCCATTTTCATTGACCAACCGAAAGTTACTTTTGGGTCCATTAAATTTAGAAAACCCAATTACGGTTCAGGTTCTAGGAATCTGTTCGGCATTAGCAGTAACGGCACAAATGAAACCGGCGATCGTGATGTCAGTTTCTGTTATTGCGGTTACGGCCATCTCTAATTTTGTTATTTCTCTCCTGCGAAATACGATTCCTCCTCGCATACGAATTATTGTTGAATTAGTTGTTATCGCCACCTTGGTTATTCTTGTTGATCAAATTCTAAAAGCATATGTGTACGATGTAAGCAAACAATTGTCCGTTTTTGTAGGACTTATTATTACAAACTGCATCATCATGGGTCGTTTGGAGGCCTTTGCTTTGGCAAACAAACCATTTCCTGCACTGTTGGATGGAATTGGCAATGGTTTAGGATACGGCATGGTGTTAATTACAGTATCATTTTTCCGTGAACTTTTAGGTTCAGGTTCAGTTTTAGGATATAAAGTAATTCCTGAAGCTTTTTATGATTTTGGATATCGCGACAATGGCTTTATGATTTTGCCTCCCATGGCTTTGATTATTGTGGGAGTCATTATATGGATTCAACGTTCGTATGTTAAATCATTGGTTGAAAAAGATTAATATAAAAACATTTAAAACCGAAAAAGAATGGAAAATTTATTAAGTATATTCGTCCGATCGATTTTTATCGACAATATGATTTTTGCCTACTTTTTGGGAATGTGTTCCTATTTAGCCGTCTCCAAAACTGTAAAAACATCCATGGGTCTTGGACTGGCCGTTGTTTTTGTACTCACCATAACCGTTCCCATCAACTATTTGATGGAACAATATCTTTTAAAACCAGGTGCTTTAGTATGGCTTAGTCAAGAATTTGCAGGCACCGACCTTAGCTTTTTAAGCTTTATCATGTTTATCGCCGTCATTGCCTCCATGGTTCAACTTGTTGAAATGGTGGTTGAAAAATACACTCCAGCCCTTTATTCTTCATTGGGTATTTTCTTGCCATTAATAGCCGTAAACTGTGCAATTTTGGGCGGGTCTTTATTTATGCAAGAACGCGAATATGCCAACATCGCCGAAGCTTCTGCATTTGGTTTTGGTTCTGGGATTGGTTGGCTACTAGCCATTGTGGCCATTGCAGCCATTCGCGAAAAAATCAGATATTCAAATGTTCCCGACGCTCTAAAAGGCATTGGAATTACCTTTATAATTACTGGATTGATGAGCATTGCGTTTATGAGTTTTTTAGGAATCGAGTTATAATTTTAAAAATAAAATAGATGAACTTACTTACTATAGTCCTACTTAGCATAGCCGTATTTTTAGGAATCGTGATTCTTTTGGTTGCAGTTTTACTCTACGTCCGCAAAAAATTAATGCCCCAAGGAGATGTCAAAATTACAATTAACGAAGATCGAGAACTGATTGTAAAACCCGGCTCTTCCTTGCTATCTACCTTGTCTGAGGATAAAATATTTTTGCCTTCTGCCTGCGGTGGGATGGGCACTTGTGCCATGTGTAAATGCCAAGTTATAGAAGGCGGTGGAGAAATTTTGCCAACTGAAACGGGTCACATTAGCCGAAAAGAACAAAAAGAAAACTGGAGATTGAGCTGTCAAGTGAAGGTTAAAAACGATTTGAAAATTGAAATTCCCAAAGAAATTTTTGGCATTAAAAAATGGGAATGCGAAGTGATTTCCAACAGAAATGTGGCTACTTTTATCAAGGAATTTGTCGTGAGACTTCCCGAAGGAGAGACTTTGGATTTCGAATCTGGCGGATATGTTCAAATTGACGTACCTCCCTGTGAAATAGACTATTCTAAAGATATTGATGTGGAAAAAGAATTTCATTCTGATTGGGATCAAATGAATATTTGGAACTTGAGAATGAAAAATTCCGAGCCCATTTTTAGAGCTTATTCCATGGCAAACCATCCTGCCGAAGGAAACATTGTAATGCTCAATATTCGTATTGCAACTCCACCTTGGGACAATAAGAAAAAAACTTTTATGAATGTCAATCCTGGCATTTGTTCATCCTACATTTTCTCTCGTAAACCTGGCGATAAAGTTATGCTTTCGGGACCATACGGAGAATTTCATATTAAAAAAACTCGAAACGAAATGCTCTATATTGGTGGTGGAGCAGGAATGGCACCATTACGCTCGCATATTTTCCATCTGTTTCATACCGAAAAAACGGATAGGAAAGTCTCCTACTGGTACGGAGCACGGTCGCTTAGAGAAGTTTTTTATGAAGAGGATTTTAGAGAAATCGAAAAGAAATTCCCTAATTTTGAATTTAATTTGGCTCTCTCAGCAGCGCTGCCCGAAGATAATTGGAATGGACTCACAGGATTTATACACAATGTAGTGCTTGAAAATTACCTAAAAAACCATCCCGAACCCGAAGAAATTGAATATTATTTGTGTGGACCTCCTATGATGAACGAATCGGTTTTCAAAATGCTTGATTCCTTGGGTGTGCCTCCCGAAAATATTGCATACGATGATTTTGGAGTATAAAGGCTTCGGTCGTTGAGCGATACGATGCAGTGCGATGTACCGAGCTTGTCGAAGGAAGCGAAGTCGAACTGGCAGGGGCAACAAAAGGATGAAAATCTATATAAATATTAAATAAACGACCAAAAACTCTTCCTGAATCCATAGGATTCAAATATTTATAGAAAACAAAGCATAATATCCAACATGCGACCCTGAATGGGTCGAATAATTTCTTTGGAAAAATTAATTTTATAAATATGTAATCCCTTCGAGATTAAGAAGTTACCAACAAACTAATTTCAGGTCTTTTGCATAGCAATGCTGTGATCCACCGAAGAAAGCATTTTAAAATTTGAATTGAACGTACAATTACACATTCTTCCTCTTTTAGCAATTTCTGCCTCGTTTCTGAAAGATTAATTGCGAAAAAAATGAAGCAGAAAAAAATTAAATATCTTAAATAATTACTAATAATCACTTTTAACCTGAAATACAAAAACAAAATTCTTATTTTCGCATAAATATAAAATGAAATATTAAACATGAAAAAAACAAAATACATCCTAATTTTAATTTTTGCGATAAGCAGTTTTCAAATTTTCTCTTGCACCAGTTATTTAGTTGGAAAAGCAGCCACCACCGATGGTTCTACCTTAATTTCGTATGCTGGCGATTCACATGTCAGGTACGGCCAACTCTATTTTAAACCAGCGGGAAAATGGGCTGAAGGTACCATGATGACCATTTATGACCGAAGTTCAAACAAACCGTTGGGACAAATACCACAAGCCAGAGAAACATACAAAGTGATTGGTTTTATGAATGAGCATCAAGTTTCTATTGGTGAAAGCACCTACGGCGGACGCTCCGAATTATCCGACACTTTAGGGAAAATAGATTGGGGAAGCATTATGTTTTTAGGATTGCAAAGAGCAAAAACAGCTCGCGAAGCCATAAAAGTAATCGTAGAACTACTTGACGCTCACGGATATTACAGTTCCGGACAATCATACTCCATTGCCGATCCAAATGAAGTTTGGATTTTGGAACTAATTGGCAAAGGAATGGATATTAAAACGGACCGAAGAACAAAACAAGCTTACAATACACGCAAAGGCGCCGTTTGGGTAGCTCGCCGTGTTCCCGACAACTGCATTAGTGCACATGCCAATCATGCCCGAATCACAAATTTCCCCATGGAAAATGGAACGACATCCATTAGTTCAAAAAATCTAGATAAGATTTTTGAACCAAATATTGAAACCGTTTATGCTCATGATGTAATTAGTTTTGCACGCGAAATGAAATATTTTAAAGGCACTGACGAAGAATTCAGTTTTTCTGACACGTATGCTCCTTTAGACTTTGGTGCAGCTCGTTTCTGTGAGCTTCGAGTATGGGCAATGTTTAACCGTGCAGCAGGTGGCATGGATAAATATTGGGATTACGCAACGGGAAAAACAAAAGGACCAAGAATGCCACTTTGGGTGAAACCAAATCGAAAACTTAGCCCTCAAGACTTGATGACTTTCAAAGGCGATTATCTACAAGGAACAGAACTGGACATGAGCAAAGACATGGGTGCAGGTCCACAAGAAATGCCCTATCGCTGGCGTCCGATGACGTGGAAACACCAAAACAAAGATTATTTTCACGAACGTGTAACAGCCACTCAGCAAACTGCTTTTTCGTGGGTGTCGCAAATGCGTAATTTTATGCCAAACCCAATTGGTGGCATCTTTTGGTATGGATTGGACGATGCAAACTTGACGGTTCATGCACCCTTTTATTGTGGAATGACCCATGTTCCATTTGCTTATGACGAAAGCAATGGCGATATTTTAACCTATTCTGAAACTTCCGCTTTTTGGACATTTAACAGAGTTTCGCACACCATTTATCTGTTTTACAATCGACTTATTGACGATGTTCGAAAAAAACAAAACAGTCTTTCCGACAAATTTGTCAACTACGTAAAAGCAAGCGATGCAGCTGCAATGGCAATCTATAAAGAAAACCCAGAATTTGCCATTCAATATTTGACCGAATTTTCTCACAACAACGCCAATGCAATGCTTGCCGAATGGAAAGAATTTGGCAACTTCTTATTGGTAAAATATCTGGATGGAAATGTAAAACAAGAAAAAGGAGGTGTCTTTTTACGCAATGAATACGACTTTCCTTTAAATCCTAAAAACCCAGAACTTCCAGATGATTTCAAACAAATTATCATTGAAAAAACTGGGGAACGTTTTTCAATTCCTAAAAACTAAAGTCATTTTTGGCAAACAGAAAATTGAGATTAATTATTGACCAATATGAAAAAAAACATATTCACATTGTTTCTAATAATCATATGCACTCATTTGAATGCTCAAAATAACAAAACAATCTACGATGCCTACATTAGCGGGAATATGATTCAATGGGAAAAGGAAATGCTTTCCATAGAATTTAAAAAAGACAAAACAAATAAGGAAAAATTAGATTTATTGAATTTCCAATTTGGATATATCGCATGGTGTATTGATCAGAAAAAAACCAAAGAAGCCGAAAAACTCATTGATAAATCGGAAAAGATCATTAATGAGTTGGAAAAAAGGAGCTACAATCTATCTATGTTATTTGCATATAAAGCTGCAATTATTGGTTTCAAAATAGGTATTTCTCCCTATAAGGCACCCTTTATTGGCTCTAAAAGCTTAGCATTTGGGAAACAATCCATAAACGCCGACCCCAACAATGCATTTGCGTATGCTCAATTGGGAAACATTGCTTTTTACACCCCACAAATGTTTGGCGGTTCAAAAAGTGAGGCTATGCTACATTATCTAAAAGCCTTAAATTTAATGGAAAAGCAAAATAACAATTTAAATAACTGGAATTACTTGCATCTACTCGCAACGATTATTAATACTTATGTAGAATTAGAACAATATCAAAAGGCAAAATATTATTGTGAAAAAACGCTTGCCGTAGAACCTAAATTTATTTGGGTTAAGAAAATACTTTATCCACAAGTTTTAAAACAAATTTAGAAGAGACAAATAGAGTTTTTAATAAAAAAAAGAACTGTCTATGAAAATCTCTTTGGATTATGAAATGTATGGGCATATAGGGTAGAATTAACCATATTAATTCCATTAAATTCAATGGAATTAATATGATGACAATGCTAAATAGTTTTTTACTACCACCTAAAATGTAGCGAAACGACCAATGCTATTTTGAAAAAAATGAAGTTCTTTTGTTGTTAATTGCTGAAATTCCAGATAATAAATATCCTTAAAGGCACCTTTTTAGTGTCTTTAATTCAGAAATTATACTCTGTTTTTTTAAAATCAGAGTATTTCACTCACATCATAACAATAATTGGGGTTTTTGCTTTATTTTTCTTTTTTAATTGGAACAATCATCAAAGGAATATTGGTGTTTTTAAAAACTTTTTCCACCACACTTCCCATCAATATATCATTAAGCCAACTTCTACTATGTGAACCCATGACAATAAAATCGGCATGCAATTTTTGAGCTTCTTCTAATATCTCATTTGAAAAATCACCCTCTCTGATCACAATTTTGATTTTTTCATCACCCAATTTTTGCTTCACTTTGCTTAAATAATTAGTTGTGGCATCTTTTAATCCGTCTTCTTTGGCAAAGGAGGCAATGTCGGTCTCGTTAAAACCCATAAAACCAATAATGGGCGAAAAAGCGGTTGACGAATAGTAATTTACGTCGGCAAGAACATGCATCAACGTAATTTCAGCTTGCATAGAATTAGCAATTTCAAAACCGAGATTTGCTACTTTTTGTGCACTGGTATCATAATCCAAGGCAATTAATACTTTTTTTGTTTTTTTCATTTTTCTGTTTTATAATAAATACTGAAACAACTGCTAATTTAGATATAGAACCCTAAAATCTTATTACACTTATTTTACAAATAACATCAAAATTCACACATTTACAATTGAGATTGGGTTCGTTTTTTATATTTTAAAATTTTATTTTAAGTAAAACAACAAGCTTAAAAAAAGAGAAAAACATATTACTTTTTCAACTCCATTTTACCATAATTCACCAAATCAACTTCAAATGTTTCTTGGAAGGGATAAACAGATTCCAAATTAGCATTCATTCTTAAAGTGTAGGAATAGGTATCTTTATTAAACAAAATCTGGAAAGCAGTTTTAACCAAATTATTAATTTCCATTTTCACTTTAAGGGTAACGTACGATGTTCCACGTGGCTTGATTTCTAGATTTTTACTGTAGTTTCCTTTTAAATTCCCCATTTCTGGAATATCAATAAAATAGCGAATGTTGTTTAATATTAGTGTAAAAGGACTATGATTTGTGATTTTGATTTTGATAAAAGCAAGAAGAGATTTTAATCGAATTTTTTCATATGTAATGTCAACAACCTCTATTTCAGGCGCCTGAGGAATTTTAAGCTTCGATGATTTAGCAAAAGGGAATTCGGAATCCCCAAATATGGAAGAATATTTTATAGAAACATCAATTGAATAACTCGTGCTATCCGCTATTTTCCTTTCTTTTTTCAAATCATTCATAATAACGGCATGTGGAATTTTTAATGTAAAATCCATGGTATCACTCCCATTGCCAGGCAAAATTAAGCCAACAAATGTTTCATTTTTTATATATACCTTAAATCCGCAGAAAAGTTATGAACAAAAGCGGTTAAAATATTGTGTATAAGTATTTTACACAATATTTTACCGCTTAAAAATTTCACCTAATTTAGTGCTACTAAACAAAAAAAAGTAGGATT
>JAQUHH010000089.1 GCA_028683685.1 Bacteroidales bacterium | reverse complement strand
ATAAATATTAATACCAATTCATTAGAAATTGCAATTGAAAAAATCCAAAATAATAATTTTCGCGGTGCATTAAATGATTTAAATATGGCTTTAACTGATTCGCCAAACAACCCCGAAATATATTATTATAGAGCTGTTGCATTATTTAATCTTAAAAAAAATGATCAAGCAATAGAAGATTTGTCAGTTGCGTTAGCTTTAAATCACAAATCTGCTAAATATTATTATTTAAGAGCTGTTGCTTATGCCGATCAAGAGGATATGAAACTAGCTTATAGAGATGTGGTTAAAGCGGTTGAAATAGAAGAGAATAATGCAGATTTTTATTTGTTGAAAGCAGAAATTGAAATGGCATTAGATTATACGATGAACGCCATTCAAGATTTTGAAAAAGCAGCCAGACTTGGATCTCTAGAAGCAAAAGATTTTTTAAAAAAACAGCACTCATAATCCAATAAATAATTTTCATAAAAGAATCCTAAAAACGCATCACTTTCGGTGCGTTTTTTTATTTGGAAAGGTATACTAAGATTGGGTATCTTTTTTTTTAGTTTTCTATCTTGTAAAATTTGGTTTGGATAAACAATTTTACTTTATATAATTGAACAATAGTTTTATGAAAAATTCGTTGATTTTAAAAATTAATGTATCTTTGAAAAAAAGAAAGATATGCGGAATAAAGTTTTAAAAACTACGATATTTGTTTTTTTTCTAATGCTTGCTGTTGGTTTACAATCTTGTAGCAGTCGGAAAAATACAGCAAAAAGAAGGTATAAAAAAGTTCGTGATTGCAATTGTTCAAAATTTTCCGAAAACATGCCATATAATAATGATGAAACGTATAGACTCACTTAAGCCTACACTTCTTAAATATACTACTGAGCCCATCGCCGATTATATCGTTGAAACATTTAATCAATCTGATTATCAGTTGGTTATTTCTCCTCACAGAAGCAGTAAATTAGGTGATTATTCACCTCCTTTTCGGAGTCGAAGCTATCATCGGATTTCGGTTAATGGAAATTTGAATATGTATTCTTTTTTTATTACTTTTTTGCATGAACTCGCTCATTTGCAGTGTTGGCAAACGCATCATAATAAAGTAAAAACACATGGTCAGGAGTGGAAATATATGTATGCTTCTTTGTTGAAAAATGCCATTACGAAAAAAATATTTCCTGCTGATATTACCGAAGCTATTGAAGTTCACTTGACCCGAATTAAATCTTCTACAACATATGATTATCTTCTTATCAAAACTTTGAAAAAATATGATGAAAGTTCATATGAAGACGGTCAAAAAGAAGTTAGCGAATTGAATTGTGGTGATATTTTTGAATTTAAAGGGAGAACTTTTAAGTTTGATAGAATTATGCGAAAAAGAGCCTTGTGTTTTTTAATACCGGGTTCACGTAAGTATTCTTTTAGTCCTTTTGTTATGGTAAATATGTTAAATGAAAAAACAAAAAAAATATAAATATGAAAAAAAACAATTTTTGCATTATTATGGCTGGCGGTATAGGATCTCGCTTTTGGCCGATGAGTACAGCAGATAGACCCAAACAATTTCTGGATATTTGCGGTAGTGGTGAAACTTTGATTCAAAATACAGTAAAACGTTTTGAACGAGTTTGTCCATCCGAAAATATCTTTATTGTTACCAATGAGAGGTATAAAGAATTGATTATGGAGCAATTGCCTCAACTTACCGAAATGCAAATTATCTGCGAACCTTTTCGAAGAAATACCGCTCCTTGTATTGCCTATGCCAATTATAAAATTCGCAATATTAATCCTGATGCAAATATTGTTGTAGCGCCTTCCGATCATATTATTTTGA
Organism: Bacteroidales bacterium; assembly: GCA_028683685.1. Lineage (GTDB taxonomy): Bacteria > Bacteroidota > Bacteroidia > Bacteroidales > WCHB1-69 > JAQUGA01. The sequence continues at coordinate 6,792 of JAQUHH010000089.1, read as the reverse complement.
ATGAAGATGAGTTTATTCGGATTTTAAATGTGGCATTGGATGCTTCTGCAAAAACAAATGCTTTATATACGCTTGGTATTAATCCAAGCAGACCCGAAACAGGTTATGGTTATATTCAGTTTGATGAATTGGGTTCGCAAGATGTTGAAAATAAAATATATAAAGTAAAAACTTTTACAGAGAAACCCATTTATGAAATGGCCGTACAATTTTTGCAAAGTGGAGATTTTCTATGGAATTCAGGCTTGTTTATATGGAATTTAAAAGCCATTGATCAAGCTTTTAGGTCATTTTTGCCCGAAATTTATGAGTTATTTGACGAAGGTGTTAGTTGTATAAATAAACCCTCTGAAGATTTGTTTATACGCAAGGTATACGAAGTTTGTAGAAGCATTTCGATTGATTATGGAATTATGGAAAAAGCAGATAATGTGTTTGTTTTGGCTTCCGATTTTGGATGGTCAGACCTTGGTACATGGGGTTCTTTGCACGAATTAAGGAAAAAAGATGAAAATCAAAATGTTATTACAGGGAAAAATATAAAACTATACGATACTAAAAATTCAATTGTTTCAATGCCAAAAGACAAACTGGTTGTTATTCAGGGTCTTGACGATTATATTGTAGTCGAAAACAATAATGTTTTGTTGATTTGCAAAAAACAAGATGAACAACTCATTCGACAATTTGTGAACGATGTTCAGGCTGAGTTGGGAGATAAATATATATAGTTTTTCAGTATTCAAGAAATCATTACACTTAAGCCAAGTCGCTTTTCAGTGTAATGGTTTCTTTTTGTTAAAATTGCTTTATCTGCATCCCCTCCATATCAGACTTTTTTAGTACTTTTGGACATTATAATAAAAAATTTGATGAATAAAAGACCTTTAATACTTGTTGTAAACGATGATGGCTATCAAGCAAAAGGCTTGCTCAGTTTGATAGAAGTAGCCAAAACAAAAGGAGATGTTCTGGTTGTAGCTCCCGATGGTCCACGAAGTGGCATGTCGCACGCCATTACAATGAATGTTCCTCTTCGGTTAAAAAAATTACAAGAATCTGAAAACTTTAACTTCTATACTACAAATGGAACACCTGTAGATTGCGTTAAATTGGCACAAAAAGTCATTTTAAATAAAAGCTATCCCGATTTAATCATATCTGGAATCAATCATGGTAGCAATTCTGCCATTAGTATTCTATACTCTGGCACCATGGCAGCCGCACTCGAAGGGGCTTTTGAAAACGTACCATCCATTGGCTTTTCATTACTGAGTTTTGATGCTGATGCTGATTTTACCATAGCAAAAGAGTATGCTGGAAAAATTATCGACCATGTGCTTAAAGAAGGATTGCCTGAAAGAACATGCTTGAATGTAAATATTCCATATATCAAAGTAGAAGAATGCAATGGAATTAGAGTTACCCGACAAGCCAAAGGATATTGGAACGAAAACCTTATTCCGCATAAAGATCCTCATGGTGGTATCTATTATTGGCTAACGGGCTCTTTTGTCAATCTTGATGGCAAAGAAGATACGGACGAATGGGCTTTGGCAAACAATTATGTATCGGTTCATCCCGTTCAATTTGATTTAACTGCTCATGCTCATATTGATGAAATGAAACATTGGGAATCAAAAATTTTACAATTATGAACTTCTTCCGAAAAGATAATTTTTGGCTGGGCATGCTTATCGGTTTGATTATACCCATGCTTGCATTTGGTATTTTGTCTTTAATTGGGCTGGGTATTGATGCCGGAACTGGTAAAACAGACATCATCAGTGCTGAAAATCGAAGCCTAGTGAGCATTTTTGTAAATTTAATAGCACTGCGGTTTTATTTATTAAAAGTGAAACACGATTTGACGGGTCGAGGGATATTGACCATGACTTTTGTGTTGGCAATTGTCTATTTTTCCTTTTATTTATAAGCATGAAATACTACATTATAGCAGGTGAAGCTTCGGGTGATTTGCATGGTTCAAACTTGATGAAAGAACTTAAAATCATTGACAATCAAGCCGATTTTAGATATTGGGGCGGCGATTTGATGAAAATTCAAGGCGGACAAATTGTAAAACACTACAATGAACTGGCTTTTATGGGTTTTTGGGAAGTTTTCAAAAATCTTCGAACAATTCTTAAAAATCTTCGTTTTTGTAAAAAAGATATTTTAGAATACAAACCCGACATCGTGATTTTGATTGACTATCCAGGTTTTAATTTAAAAATAGCAAAACAACTTTATCAAAAAGGAATCAAAATAGCCTATTATATTTCTCCTCAATTATGGGCTTGGAAAAAAAACAGAGTCCACTCAATAAAAAAATATATTGACAAACTCCATGTAATATTGCCTTTTGAAAAAGATTTCTACAAACAATTTGACTATTCTGTTGAATTTGTTGGACATCCTTTGGTTGATGCTGTTAATGACAATTCGGTTTTACAAAAACCACATCCTCAAATCGACCATATTCTAAAAACCGACACTCGGAAAATCATATCCATACTTCCTGGAAGCAGAAAACAAGAGATTTCAAAGATGTTGCCACTTATGGCTAAAATGGCTAATAAATATTCTGATTTTCAATTTGTTGTAGCGGCTGTGGGTTGGCAATCCATGGAGTTTTATCAGTCATTATGTGATTGTTCTAAATTGAAATTTGTGGTGGACGAAACTTATGCTCTGCTTTCGGAAAGTTTTGCAGCAATAGTGACTTCGGGAACTGCTACTTTGGAAACAGCTCTTTTCAAAGTTCCTCAAGTAGTATGCTATAAAAGTAGCACTATTTCATACGAAATTGCAAAAAGAGTAGTGAAAGGCATCAGATATATTTCCTTGGTTAATCTAATTATGAATAAAACTATTGTTTCCGAACTTATTCAACATGATTTTCATGAAAAACGTTTAAAAAAAGAGATCGATAAAATTATTTTCGATATCGATTTTCGAAACAAAATGATGAATCAGTATAATGAATTGGAAACTATTTTGGGAAAAGGCGGTGCATCTGCCAAAACAGCCCAATCCATCTACCATATGATTCAGTCAAAATAAAACTTGTATTGTTTTCGGATTTTATTCAACTTTTTTAGCCTTGATTACAAAATCTTCGGTGGAGTTGTACGCATTGGATTTAATTTTCAATTTAATGGTTTGGTCAGAATTTAAATAATTGGTTTTAAGTCGTATAACAAAGTCTGATTTTTCATTTGGCAAGATTTCAATTTTGCGATAATTCACTTCAACGGCAGAATTTTGAACATCAATATTTTCGATAATCAGCGGTTTTTGTCCAGTATTAATATATTGTACTACTAAAACATATTCATGATTTTCTTTTACCTCTCCAAAATTAATTTCTTTTTGAGCTAAAAAGAGCTCAGGCATTGTATCTGCTGCTGATTCAATTTTATCGGACTCATACATCACAATTTGAATTCGGCGCTCAAGTGCCGCAGCCCTGCTATATATCGAATTTCGTTTATCATTTGGATTGTCACTCACCAATGGACTGGCTTCTGTTTTGCCAATGGGAGCATCCAATAACTCCAAGCGACAATTTTTAATCTCCCCATTAATATAAGGAATAAAAACACCATTGTTAAATTCATAGATATAGTTTTTTAAACTAGAGATTCTTCGAGATGCTAACTTTAAGTTATAATCAGCTGTATGCAAGGGACTTGTGTATCCTTTTATGGTAATTTTTACATGATTCCCTTTATCTAAATCTTTCTTTAGCCATTCCGCAAAAAGGGTCAAATTGGTATATCCCTTTTTTACATAATCATTAAAAAACACTTCAATATTTTGTTGGGCTTTTATCCGATCATCTCCACTTAAGCCTTTGGCATATTCATCTTTATAAATATCCATAAGTCCAAAGTAATCAGCCAATGTGGTTTTATAATTCTTAGTAGTAGTCGTTTTTGTGGTCGCAGGATCTGGTTCATCATTGTGGAAATAAAGCGTAAGTGGAAGTAATTCTTTGATTTTCAAAGAAAGGTCGACATGCTCTACAAATAAAGTATCTGTTAATGCAATTTCTTTAGGTTTTTCTAACCACTCGTAATAATAAATATCATTGCAGCATGTTTCGCCATTAATATAAAGAGAACCTTTTCGGTTGGAAGTAAAATAACCTGCCATGGTATCCTCTTGATTTATGCTAAAATAAATATCGTTGGTTGGAGAATTAAAAGGATACCCTATGTTTTTTGGTTTTTCCCATTGATTAAGAGCGCCTTGACTTTTAAAAACATCGTATCCTCCCATGCCTGGATGCCAATCGGAACTAAAAAATAAATCTCCATTTTGATCATCGTAAAAAGGAGTAATTTCATTTCCCTTGGTATTGATTACGCTTCCCAAATTTGAAGGGTCTTGGTATTTCCCTGCTTCATAAATAGAATACCAAATATCCATACCGCCATATCCACCGGCTCTGTCGGAAACAAAATACAAAATTTCCTTTTCGTTAAAAGAAGTAATAAATGGCTGCGTTGATGTGACACCGGGGGCATTAATACGGCGATTTAATCGTTCTGGTTTTTTCCATTTTCCATTTTGTTGCTCACTAACCCAAATTTCACAATTTAATTGAAAATTATTTTCATTTTTACATCTTGAAAAATAGAGTCGATTTTTGTCGGGACTAAAACAAAAATTGGCATTGTGTGTCTCTGGGTTATTAATGGTCAATGGTAATTCTTTCCCCTCTGAATAGCCAGCTACAGAAATGGCAGAACGATAAATTTTGGAAATGTAAATAGCAGGGAAAATAGAATTGAGATTTTCGGGAAAAACCAAGCGTAAAGATGAAAAATAAAGGGCTGTATCGCCCAACTGTATGGCATTAAATTCAGAATATGGAGTATTAATATTTTGGGTCAAATGCTCAATTTTAATAGGAACTGGATTTTCTTTCCATAGTATAGACTCTTTACATGCTTTTAGTTCAATAGTTGCTTTTTCGGATAAAAAATTATTGTTTCCATTATTTTCAAGCAAAAATTGTAAAAAAAGTGCATGAGCTTCCTGATATTTTGCATTTTGCTTGGTTGCTGTCGCTAACCAAAACATAGTTTCAGGAAATTTTTTCAGGGTATCAGCTTGATATAAAACTTCATACCATTGAGCAGCATCCGCATACGCATGATATTTATATAAAGCCCGTGCATATTTTTCAATATGTTCTAATTTGCTGTTTGAAACATCGTTTACCAATCGACCGTAGTATGTTGAAGCTGTTAAATAATCACCTTGACGATATGCCTCATCTGCCATTTTTATTAGTTGAGATTCTACATCCTGAGAAAACAATCCCAGTTGAGAAAAACTCAATAAGAGAAGCAAATTAAATATTATCAATTTCGTTTTTAGCATAATCTTAGAATATTGGACATGGCAGTTCTTTAATTTTTCTTGGTTTGTATTTATCAAAAATATATGAAATTGATATTTCCCAACCCCCTTTATAACGACTGGCAACTTTTAATCTTGACATATTAATATCATAGCTTATTCCAAAATTAAACCTCATATATTCGCCTCCCATCATAAGATAAGCAGCATCCGCAGCACGATAAAAAATACCAAAATTAAGAGTCGTATAAGTAAGGGGATCTTTGTCGAGAATGTATTTGGATAAACCTCCAAAGATTATCTCTGTGTATGTTCCTTGAAAACTGGTAATAATCATTGGGTTTAAATCAATATCGCCATCGAGTTTAATGCTTGTAGTAGCGGTTCCAATTATTTTCATATCGAGCCGAACATCCTTATCGTTAAAAAGTGATTGTTTGGGTCTATTGAGATGAAACATCGCTACTCCGAAATTCCACATTTGTCTATTTTTTGGCTGATATACCCAGTTTAAGCCCGCATTTATATCTCCAAAAATAAAATTATCATGTGCGAAAATTTCAGTATTTCCAGTTCCTTGATTAAATCTTCCGTTGTAAAACTGTTCATCAAAATGCAATTCGGCATAATTAATTGTTCTTTGAGCTGCTCCAGTTTGTATGCCAAAAGACAGAAAACTATTGTTTCGTCTATTTAAACTTTTAATATATGAAAAAGAGAGATTTAATTGCGTGGTTCCAAAATCTGAATCCCCCGCAACATCTCTGAATATATTTACACCAAACCCAAATACTTCCTGACGGTATGGTCGTTTTATTAATGGTAAATCAATGGATGATGAAAAGGTTTGATAAGGTTTTGTAATGGCTTTCCATTGAGTTCGGTGTTGAGCACTCAATCTGACCTGACCATCGAAAAAACCAGTTTGTGCTGGATTAATATGCAAAGGAGAAGACCAAAATTGGGAAAAATGAATATCTTGTGCTAAAACAGATGCTGACATCCATACTATAAAAACAAAGAATAATATAATATTTTTTAGTTTCAATTGAGTTATCGAATTAGTGTTACATTTCCTTTTTTTACAAGTTTATCTCTGTTTAAACAAGTTGCATCTAAATAATATACAAATACACCCGAATCACTTTTCTTTCCTTTGTATGTTCCATCCCAACCTTTATTCAGTTCTGTTGTTTCGAATATTTTTTCTCCCCAACGATCGTAAACGGCAAAAATAATGTCCACTACAATATCGCTACGAACAAATAATACATCATTATTTCCATCTCCGTTTGGAGTAAAAGCATTTGGCACATAAACAAAAGGTTCGTCGCAAATAACTTCCAAAACCGTAATTCTGACTGTATCTGACAATAAACAACCGTACTGGTCGGAAACATAAACTACATATTCAGT
>JAQUHH010000088.1 GCA_028683685.1 Bacteroidales bacterium | reverse complement strand
TAAATCTAACAAATGAACTAACAAATTAAAGGCAAAAATATTGTTTTAAATATTAAAAAATCATGAAAATCAAACTTTTTTCAATTAACATCGTAGAAAAGGGATGAATTCTTAAAAAAAATATACTACTTTTGAAAAAAAAACATTCATGATACATTTTTTTTGTAATATTGTAAATTAAATCGGGAATAAAATGATTGAAATAAGAAAAATACTATTTGGATGCATTGCTCTACTAGCAATATTATGCCAGCCGAACTCCTCATACGGGCAAGATCCTCAATTTTCGCAGTTTTATGCCAATCCGATATACTTGAATCCAGCCTTTGCTGGTTCTGCTGTATGTCCTAGAATGACCTTAAGTTTCAGAGATCAATGGCCTTCAATATCAGGAACATTTGTCTCCTACGGTGCCGCATATGACCAGCATTTCGATCGTTTATCCGGAGGAGTTGGAGTACTATTTTTAGGGGACAGAGCAGGACAAGGAACCATCAATACAAATGCAATTAGTGCAATGTATTCATACAAACTTGACGTCAATCGTTCTTTTTCAATGCGAGCCGCTCTTCAAGCTACATTTCAACAAAAATCATTAAATTGGGATAATCTTACTTTTGGAGATATGATTGATGAACGTTATGGATTTGTTTACGACACACAAGAACAACGTCCTGGCACACTAACAAAAGGCTATGTTGATTTTTCAGCTGGTATTTTAGCATATACCGAAAACTTTTTTGGTGGAGTTGCCGTTCATCACTTAACTCAACCAGAAGAAGGTTTTATTAGCATTAGCAAATTACCTCGCAAATATACTGCTCACGCAGGATATGTAATTGATATCAAAAGAAAAAGTCGCCGTTCTAGAAGTTTAAATGATATAAATATTTCGCCTAACATATTATATATGCAACAAATGCAATTTCACCAATTAAACTATGGGTTTTACTATAATTACTTCCCATTTGTTGCTGGAATGTGGTTTAGACAAAACTTTGAAAATCCCGATGCCTTTATTGTATTATTTGGAATACAACAAGAAACATTCAAATTTGGATATACTTACGACTTAACTGTTTCAAAACTAACCAATGTTACGGGAGGTGCTCATGAAATTTCATTCATGTATCAATTCCCATGTCCAGAAAAAAGAAGACGTGTAAGAGCAATAAATTGTCCATCATTTTAGTTATAATATTATTATTTGAAAAATCAGGAAACAATGAATAAAACAAAGTTAATTATTTTAGCCATTTTTGTAAGCATCAGTTTTATGAGTTTACAATCTTGTAGACGATCTGCCTCAAACACCACAGGTTGGGAATACAACAATCCCAAGAATGGCGGTTTTGAAGTAGCTCCATTCGAAGAACAGATGACCGGTCCTGGTCTAATTCTCATCGAGGGTGGAACATTTGTCATGGGTCGAGCAGAACAAGACGTCATGTATGAATGGAACAACACTCCAAGAAGAGTATCAGTATCTTCTTTTTACATGGATGAAGTTGAAGTCCGGAATTTAGACTATCTGGAGTATCTCCATTGGCTTTATCGCGTTTTTGTACCCGCTGATTATGCAGTTGTATATCGCAAAGCCCTTCCCGACACTTTAGTTTGGAGAAATAAATTAGCGTACAACGAGCCTCAAGTTGAATATTATTTACGTCATCCTGCATACAGAGAATATCCTGTTGTTGGTGTTTCATGGGAACAAGCCAATGATTATTGTTCATGGCGTACTGACCGTGTGAACGAAATGATTTTGGTAGAAACAGGAGTTATTGTGCTCTCTCCAGAGCCCTCTGCTGAAGGTTATTTTAATACAGAATCCTACTTATCATATGAAGATTATGAGGGAAATTCAGACCGTCGTTTCCAAAATTTAGTAACTGGTGAATACCGTAATGCAAAAATGGAAGATGGAATTTTACTACCAAATTATCGCTTACCTACTGAAGCAGAATGGGAGTTTGCAGCTCTTGGATTAATTGGAAATACTTTAGGAGAGCGTATTCTTGAACGCAGATTATATCCTTGGAATGGACATATCACTCGTACAGATGACAATCGTTTTTATGGTGACTTTGTTGCCAACATGCGTCGTGGAAAAGGAGACTATATGGGGATTGCTGGTCACTTAAACGATGCAGCAGATATTACTGCTCCTGTTTATTCATACTGGCCCAACGATTATGGCTTGTATAATATGGGAGGCAACGTTTCAGAATGGGTTATGGATGTATATCGTAATCAATCACATGAATACGTTAATGAACTTAGTCCATATAGAGGAAATGTTTACCAAACAAGAGTAATTGAAGACGTTCAAGAAAATCTAATTGCTGAACGTGATACTATTGGAAAAATCCCAATGGTTCCAGTTTCCGATTTCAAAAACAATAGACGTAGAAATTATCGTGAATCTGACAATATTAATTATATGGATGGTGATTTTGGGTCAAACGTTCTTACAGATGGTACAAGTAATTGGAATACTAAAGCGGGTTCATTAAACACTCGTTCGATGTATTCTAGCGATCCAATGAATAAAGAAACACAAGACATCTACTCATTAGTAACTGACAAATCAAGAGTTTACAAAGGAGGTTCTTGGAAAGATTTGCAATATTGGATGGGACCTGGCCAACGCCGCTTTTTGGAACAAGATGAAGCCACTGATTACATCGGTTTCAGATGTGCCATGGCTCGATTAGGTGCTCCTATTAGTCAAACAAGATAAATAAAAACATATAATAATAAACAAAACCCTCATTTATTTATAGATGGGGGTTTTGTTTTAACAATTTTCCAAATGATTTCAATCGAAGAGTTATACAATATATATAATAGTCACCCCATAATTTCTACGGATACTCGAAATATTACCAGAAACTCTCTTTTTTTTGCATTAAAAGGAGACCATTTCAATGGAAATGATTTTGCTAAAAAAGCTTTGGAAAACGGAGCATCGTTTGCCATTTGCGATGAAAAAACAGAATCTGACTCCAGAATAATTAGAGTTGAAAATGTATTAAAAACATTACAAGAACTGTCTATTTATCATAGAAACACACTAAAAATTCCCATTATTGGAATTACAGGAACCAATGGAAAAACTACAACCAAAGAGCTTTTGTATACCATTTTAAAAACAAAGTATTCAGTTTTGGCTACCCTTGGAAATTTAAATAACCATATTGGAGTTCCTCTAACATTACTATCTATTACAAACCAACACGAAATGGCAATTATTGAAATGGGTGCTAATCATATTGGTGAAATTGCCGATTTATGTGAAATTTCAAAACCAACTCATGGAATTATCACAAATATTGGCAAAGCTCACCTAGAAGGATTTGGTTCTATTGAAGGAGTTATACAAACAAAGAGAGCTTTGTATGATTATGTCATAAATAAACATGGAAAACTTATCGTAGACTCTGACAATGAACTATTAATGAGCCTTTCGGAAAATACAGATCGTTTTTTATACGGAGAAAATTCAGGAAACATAATTGGCAAAATCAGTATTAATGCTCCTCAAATCAGCGTTTTAGTAGAAGAAAAAAACACGCAGATCAATACGCAATTAGTAGGAAGTTATAATCTTAAAAATATTTTAGCCGCCATTGCCACTGGAAGACTATTTAATATTGATATAAAAACCATTGCAAATGCCCTCTCTTCCTATCAACCCCAAAATAACAGATCTCAACTCATTAAAGGGAAAGACAATACAATAATTATGGATGCTTATAATGCCAATCCAAGCAGCATGAATGAATCGCTCAATAATTTGCAAAATATTTCTCACAACAACAAAGTATTAATTCTTGGAGACATGCTAGAATTAGGCACTGAAAGTATAAAAGAGCATCAGAAAATAATTGACAAAATTAAAAAGATGGAACTTAGCCAATGTATATTAATAGGAGAATGTTTTTTCAAATTTCCAAAAACAGCTACCATTAATACATTTCAAAACACTTCAGATGCAATTCTGTTTTTAGAAAAAAATCCTATTTTAAAGGCTCTTATTTTGGTAAAAGGCTCTCGAGGTCTTAAATTAGAAAAAATATTACCACACATCCATAAATCATGAAAAAACATCGTATCATCGGTTTAATGTCAGGAACATCATTAGATGGACTTGACATCTGTCTATGTGATTTTTTTCAAACAAACGAAAAGTGGAATTATGAAGTAATATCTGCAACAACCCAAGCCTACCCTTCTGATATTCAAGAAAAACTAACAATAGCACACACTTTAAGCGGAGAAGAACTTTTTTTGCTTCATCATGAATTAGGAAGATATTTTGGACACTCAACAGCTGATTTTTTATCAAAACAACAGACCCACGCAGATATTATTGCTTCACATGGCCATACCATATTTCATCAGCCCGAAAAGGGATTCACCTGTCAAATAGGAAGCGGAGCTGAAATAGCAGCAATTACACAAATTGAAACCATTTGCGACTTTCGGACAAAAGACCTTGCCTTGGGCGGACAAGGAGCGCCTCTTGTTCCAATTGGAGACGAACTCTTATTTGGAAATTACAAATTTTGTTTAAACATTGGTGGCATTGCCAATATTTCGGTAAATGATGGAAAACGCAGACTTGCATGGGATATTTGTGCCGCCAATATGTTGCTCAATCATTATGCTAAAAAAATGGGATTTAATTTTGATAAAGACGGAGAACTTTCAAAACAAGGAAAAGTAGATAATAATATGCTCGAAGAATTATTGGCATTGGATTTTCATCATAAAAAAAGACCAAAATCATTGGGAAGAGAATATGTTTTTGATCATTACGTAGGTATTCTTGAAAATACAAATCGAACTATTCCTGATATTTTAGCAACACTAACGGAACTCATTGCCATATCCATAAAAAAAGACATCCAAGAATTTGGAGATGGAAATATGCTAATAACGGGTGGAGGAGCATACAACAAGGCGCTCATTGAAAAAATCAAAAGAGAACACTCAAACATCACTATTCCGTCAAACGAGATAGTATCAAATAAAGAAGCAATAATTTTTGCTTTTTTAGGACTTTTAAGAAAACTTGAAATTTTCAATACCCTATCAAGCGTAACAGGTGCAAAGTTTGATTCAATAGGAGCTTGTATTTATGCAGGGAAATAGGAGCACAATATTTCCACTAATAATGAGTTTTATTAACATGATGTTGTTAGCAAATAATCATCAAAGAAACAAGTAAAAGCAATGGTGTAAGTAATTTTGTAAAAAAACTAATCAATACCTTTTTATGATTACTGGAATAATACTACAAGTAACCCAAGCAGTGAATGAAACTGCAGAAGTAGCAACACAAATTGGAGTTGCTGAATATGAGAAACTTTCCTTATGGAAAATGATGCTAAAAGGCGGATGGATTATGATTCCATTGGCGATTATGTCTATTCTTGCTATTTATTTATTTATTGAGCGGTTTTTAACCATCAAAAAAGCCTCCAAAGAAGAGAGTAACTTTATGAATAACATTCGGGACTTTGTTCACAATGGACGTTTAGATTCTGCTTTAGCACTATGCAAAAACACCGAATCGCCATTGGCACGAATGATTGAAAAAGGCTTATTACGTATTGGAAAGCCATTGAGCGACATCAATACGGCTATTGAAACGGTAGGTCGTATAGAGGTTTCTCGCTTGGAAAAAGGAATTGCAATGATAGCCACCATTGCAGGTGCGGCACCGATGATTGGTTTTTTGGGCACTGTAACTGGTATGGTTAGAGCCTTTTACGACATGTCAAAAGCGGGCAATAATATTGACATTCAACTTTTATCCAGTGGAATCTATGAAGCAATGGTAACGACCATCGCTGGTTTGATTGTTGGAATTACCGCTTATATTTGTTACAATATTTTAGTTGCTCGCATCGAAAATGTAGTATTTCAGTTAGAAGCGAGAGCTACTGAATTTATGGATTTATTAAATGAACCGGCTAATTAAAAAATTATGGCAATAAATACCCGAAATAAGAGAAGTTTGGAATTCAATTCAGCATCTATGTCTGACTTGGTATTTCTTTTGCTCATCTTTTTCATGATCACCTCGACTTTGGTTAGCCCGAATGCTGTTAAGCTTTTGTTGCCACAAAGCAACAGTAAAACAATGGCAAAACAGAATGTTACGGTTTACATTCAAGAACCAAACTTATTTTACATTGGTGAAACTCCAATCGAAATAGACCAATTGGAAACTAAATTGGGAGAAGAGCTTGTCAAAGAAGCGGAAGATGCTACAGTTGTTTTACGTGCAGATAGATTAGTTGCGGTTCAAGATATTATTTTAGTAATTGATGCAATCAATGCAATTAATGATAACACAGGAAATAAATACAAACTTATTTTAGCAACCACACCCAAAGAATGAAACGAAAGTTAACAAAAAATGACATCCGTGGTATTGTAGGAGCAGCATTGTTTCATACATTATTACTTCTATGTCTAATTTTCTTTGGCTTTAAGACTCCCCTTCCATTGCCCGAAGAAGAAGGCATTGAAATTGACTTGGGTGGCGGCGGTGGTGGGTCTTCAGCTCCCACACATATATCAAAACCAGCATCCAGCGACGATAGCTATATGACACAAAACAGTGAAGAAGCTCCGTCATTAAATAATCGTGTAAATAAGGTCACCGATAAAAATCAAAAAACTGAACCAAAAGAACCCGAGGTAGATCCACGTTTAATATATCGTCCAGGTCAAAATACCAAACCCGGTGATGGCACAGGAACTGGAACGGGCAGTGGAACGGGTTCGGGAACTGGTCCTGGTAAAGGGAGTGGTATTGGTGATGGAGTTGGCTCTGGTGTTGGCAACAATGTTGGACCCGCCTTTAGCCTATCTGGCAGAAAAGCACTTTTGCTCCCTACTCCCAGCATTGCCAATGCACAAGGCAAAGTTGTGGTTCGGATAAAAGTAGATAGAGAAGGTAACGTTGTGGATGCAGAAACGATTTCTCGCGGAACAAGCATTGCTAATTCCCAAGTTTGGAGAGTCTGTGAAGATTTTGCTCGCAAATCAAAATTTGATGCAAAACCAGATGCCGCTGAAATTCAAATGGGAACCATTACGTACGTAATTATTTAAGTAGCATAACGTCTTTTCTCCTTTCCATGAACTATAACGAAACATTGCATTTCCTTTTTGACAGTTTGCCTATGTATCAACGCATTGGTGCAGCCGCATACAAAGCAGACCTAGAGAATACCAATACATTAATGGAGCTCTTAAATCAACCTTACACCCGCTTTAAAAGCATACACGTAGCAGGAACCAACGGAAAAGGTTCTGTTTCGCACATGTTAGCATCTATTTTTCAAGAAGCGGGTTTTAAAACTGGTTTATACACTTCTCCACATTTGATGGATTATAGAGAACGAATCCGAATTAATGGAGAAAAAGTTTCCGAAAAATACATTTGTCAATTTGTAGAACAACATTATTCAAGTTTTTTAGAAATTAAGCCCTCTTTTTTTGAAATGACAGTAGCCATGGCTTTTGATTATTTTGCAAAAGAGAAAGTAGACATTGCAATTATTGAAACAGGAATGGGAGGTCGATTGGATTCAACCAATGTAATTTCCCCCATTTTATCGATTATCACCAATATTGCACTTGACCATACGCAATTTTTAGGCGATACCATCTCCAAAATTGCTTTTGAGAAAGCTGGTATTATTAAGTCTAAAACGCCAGTTTTAATCAACGAATTTTGCGAAGATAGCAAGACTGTTTTCATCAAAAAAGCCAAACAAGAAGACGCACCAATATATTTTGCAGAAGAAATTTGTACTCTTCTTCATAAAAGTATAAATCCATTTATCAACGACATTACAGCTCAAACATCGGATTATAAATTGCAGATTAAAAGTCCCTTAGCTGGTGATTATCAACTAAAAAACATAGCTGGAGTCATTGCTGCCATAACGATTTTAAACAAACACAGTGAATTTAAAATTGAGGCAAAAGAAATTCAAAAAGGCATTGAAAATGTGATAAAAAACACAAACTTCATGGGACGCTGGCAGTGTATTCAAGAAAATCCTATGATTGTTTGCGACACGGGTCACAACTATCATGGACTGTCGCAAAGCATTCCTAAATTACATAGAATGAAGCACGACCAACTTCATATTATCATAGGTGTAGTAAATGATAAAGAAATAGACACTATTTTAGGATTGTTTCCAAAATCTGCCCACTACTATTTTTGCAAGGCATCTATACCTAGAGCATTGGATGAAAGCATTTTAAAAGAAAAAGCTCAAAAACAAGGCTTAATTGGAAACGAGTTTTCAAACGTAAAAGCTGCCATCCAAAGTGCCTTAAAAAATGCAAAAAATGAAGATTTAATTTTTATCGGAGGAAGTACTTTTGTGGTTGCTGATGCTTTGATGGTTTTCAATAATTAAACGTCAAAGCTTTCCATAATCCCAAAAAAAAAATTAATTTTGCAAAAAAATGATTTATGGAGAACTTGCAAATAGTTACCATATTGGTGTTTTTTCAACTACCTCATAATCAATCATAATGAATATCAAACACAATCTAGCAAAACGAATATTGATTTTTACATCAATATTCATATTTTTTTCATGCCAAAATCAGGAAAGCATTAAATCA
>JAQUHH010000087.1 GCA_028683685.1 Bacteroidales bacterium | reverse complement strand
GGTAATGGATTCAATGTTGCCAATGATGTCGGATAATTTATTTTTATCTTTTGCAAGTACTTGGTCAACAACGCTTAAAGAACTGTTTAGATGAGAAATTGTTTGTTGAATTTCATTAAAACTTTTTATTAAGTTGTTTTGAGTTTCTTTGTTTAAAACTATATTCATGGCTAATGTAATGGAGTCTATGGAAGCAAGAATGCTTTCTGCTTTGGCTTTAATGGGTTCGATTTGGCTTGATAAATTTCCCATGAGTCCCATTTGGGTTTCGCCAATCAAAACATCTTTATTTACGGCTTCGCCTTGATTTCCCAATACAATTTGAACTGCTTTTGATCCCAATAAATCGGAGTCAATAATTCGGGCAATTGAGTTTTTGGGAATTAGAATGTCATTATTAATAGTAAATTCAACTCTAATTTTGCCAATATCATCTTCTTTGAAATACATATCAGTGACCAATCCGATTCTAAACCCATTTAATAGCACAGGATTTGCAGTCATAAGTCCGTTTACATTTTCGTAATCGGCATAAAGTTTCCGTGTTTTTTGAAGTAAGTCACTTCCTTTCAGATAGTTAATTCCCCATACAAAGAGAAGGAGTGCGAAGATGAAAATAATGGATATTTTTACTTCTCTGCTTAATTTTATTTTTGTCATGTTTTAATAAATCTAGTGCAAAAGTAACAATAAAAATGTATTATTGGTTCAGTATTTTTTGAGCTTCAGCATTGGAAATTCGCACTTTATTATTGAAAGCAATAACAAAAGCATCTTTATAGCCTAATTCTCGGAGTGTATTTTGAATTTTTTTGGCATCTTCCATTGTTAATTCACAGCCTGCAGTGTATTTATATAATCCATCTTGAAAATATTTTCCTGGAGATGGGATTTTTTTAAATTCTTTAGAATTCAAGGGTTTATTGTCGCTTGAAGTTGCAAATTGAATTTTAAAAACAAGATTTGTGTCGTTTTCGCAAGTCGATTCATAGCGAGTCGTGTTTATGGCAACAAATTGGTTCGATAATTCTTCCGTTTTAATAATGCCTTCATGTTTTTTATTGCCATTGATAATGGAATCGAGTTCGGCTTTAAAATCTTGATGTGTTGCCAAATCGGTAAAAAGGGGTTTGAAATCTTGTGGTTTGTTTCCGTCAATCACGTGAATGTAGTTTGCAAAAGCATTTAAAATTCCCTTGGCAAGGGATTCTTGACCCATTTTTGAACGTAAAAATAGTTCATCTTGTGGATTGCTAATAAAACCCAGTTCTACCAATACACCGGGCATAGCAGTTCGGTATAAAACGAGAAATCCTGCTTGTTTTACGCCGCGGTCTGTAAACTTCAAACGACCTGTTAGTTCCTGTTGAATGGAAGAAGCAAATCCCAAACTATTATTTAAATACGCATTTTGAAAAAGAGAGAATACAATATAGGCTTCCGCAGAATTTGGATTGAATCCGTCGTATCGTTCCACGTAGTCGTCTTCAAGCAAAATGGATGCATTTTCTTTTTGAGCCACCGCTAAATTGGCTTCAGAACGGTGAATTCCCATAACGAAAGTTTCGCTTCCACGAGCTGTTGAACGACTGGCGGCATTGCAATGAATCGAAATAAACAAATCTGCTTTGTTGCGATTGGCAATGTCGGCTCGTTCAAATAATTTTACAAAAACGTCTGTTTTTCGAGTGTAAACCACTTTAATATCTGGGAAATATTCGTTTATAAGTGCTCCAAGTTTTAACGCTAGAGCCAAAGTGATATCTTTTTCTTGGGTTTTAAAATAGCCAATTGCTCCAGGATCGTTTCCACCATGACCTGCATCGATGACAATGCACTTGATTTTTGCTGGTACAGGAGGCACAGATGCAAATAAATGAACTGAAAATGTGATAATAATAAAAATTATGATTGAGCGTTTTATCGTCATAATGATTTTTTGATTAGTTTTGAATTCTCAAACTGATATACTTTATCGACAAAAATAATAATTTTAAAGCACTTGTATCTAATTGAAAAGCTGATTTTGTAAAAAATGTTTCAAAAACTATATTTTTCTTCCTTTTTATTTTTGTTTTGTGTAGCTGTTGGCTTTGCTCAAGATGTGCCTGACTCTAAGGTCAATAAGCGTAATCGTAGGTCAAATATTTTGCAGGATACAAATAATGTTATTATTTTAGATACCATTGATATTTTAAACGTTGAAAATCCGCCCGATAGTATTGAAATTTCTGTTTTGGATAGTGCTACTTTGCAAATTTCTCCCAATGCTATTGAGAATATTATTGATTATCAAGCACTTGATTCGATTCGATTCGATTTGGTGAACAAGAAAATATTTATGTTTAATAAATCTGAGATTACCTACGATGATTTATTCCTTGAAGCCGATTATGTGGAAATTGATATGGATAAAGGGGAGATTTTTGCTTCAGGAATGGCCGATTCATCAGGGACTGTTATTGGAAAACCGATGTTTAAACAGGGGGAACAGAAGTTTAAAACCGAAAAAATGCGTTACAATATTAATACTAAAAAAGGTTTGATTTATACTGTCATAACGCAAGAAGGAAGCGGTTTTATGCATGGTGAGAAAATCAAAAAGTATGAAGATAATACCACTTACGTAAAAGGTGGAAAATATACGACTTGTGATGCTCAGTGTCCGCATTTTGAATTGGCATTTAATAAAGCCAAAGTGATTCCCAACGATAAAATTATTACGGGTCCGGCTTATCTTCGCATCGAAGGTGTACCCACGCCTTTAGCATTGCCATTTGGTTATTTCCCAAATAAAAAGGGGAGAGCTAATGGCTTGATAATTCCAAGTTACGGTGAATCTGCAAATCGTGGTTTTTTCTTTGAAAATGGTGGATTTTATTGGGGAATTAATGACTATGTCGACCTCGCTTTGTTAGGTGATATTTATACCAGAGGAAGTTGGGCGGCTAAAGTGAGATCTGCGTACAATAAAAGATATAAATTTAATGGAAATTTGGATGTTGCTTATGCTATAAATTTAACCGGAGAAAAAAATACAGCAGATTATCAAAAAGCAAATGATTTTATGTTCCGTTGGAAGCATACTCAAGATCCAAAAGCACATCCTACTCGTAGGTTTTCTGCGGATGTTAATATTTTGAGTAATACTTTTTCAAAGTTTAATTCAACAAATACCAGTGATTATTTATCCAATACTTTTCAATCAGGGGTGTCTTATTCAACTTCTTTTGCTGGGAAATATAATCTTTCAGCCAATATACGCCATTCGCAAAATACATTGACGCGTCAAGTGGATATGTCTTTGCCTGAAGTGAATTTTTCTGCCAATCGTTTTTATCCATTTCGCAAAAAAAACAGATCGGGAAGTCTTAAATGGTATGAAAATATTAGCATGTCATACAATGCCAATATGAAAAATAAGATTACCACGGTGGATACATTATTATTTACTGAAAATATTTTGGACAAAATGCAAAATGGGATAAGACATTCTATACCTGTTAGTTCAAGCATAAAAATCCTTAAATTTTTCAATTGGAATAATACTGTAAATTATACTGAACGTTGGTATTCTCAGTCGATAGATCGATATTGGAATAATAATGGTTTTACTGAAGGAGAGCTGGTTACCGATACGATAAAAGGTTTTAATGCGGTTCGAGATTTTAATTACAATTCGTCTATTACAACACGTTTGTATGGGATGAAACAGTTTAAAAAAGGGAAATTAGCCGCTTTCCGTCATGTATTAACGCCTACTATGAATTTTGCTTATAATCCTAATTTTGGCTCTTCCAAGTGGGGATATTATAAATATTATCAAGATCAAAGTGGCAGTTTGCGTCAATATTCAATTTATGAAGGTGGTTTGTATGGTTCTCCACCCTCACGGAAGTCGGGATTGGCTAGTTTTTCTCTGACCAATAATTTGGAAGCTAAAATTAGAAATAAAAAAGATACAGCTGATTCAAGAAAAGTTATACTTATTGAAAATCTGACTTTTTCGACGGCTTATAACTTCGCTTTGGATTCGCTTCGATGGATTCCTCTGGTGATAAATGGTAGAACTACTCTTTTTAAAAATCTGTATGTGACCTACAATAGTATTTGGGATCCGTATGTTTTGGACAGTTTAGGAAAACGAACTTCAAAACTGGAAATGAATACCAATAATCGTTTATTTAGAATGACTTCCAATGATTGGAATTTTAGCTTAAATCTGGCTATAAATCAAGCTTTTATTGATAAATTATTTTCTCCAAAAGAGGTGGAAGTTCCTGCTAGTTCAACCACCGTTTCTACGGAGTCGAATGAGTGGAATATGACTTTGAGTTACAATTTATATTATACCAATCGTGAAAACCCCTTGCTGAAGATGTTTGAAGATGACGTTATTCAGTCATTAAATTTGCAAGGAGAGTTTTATTTAACCCGAAAATGGCGAGTTAATTTTACTTCAGGATACGATTTCAAAAGCAAAGACTTTAGTTATACCGCCATCGATATTTATCGTGATTTACACTGTTGGGAAATGCGTTTTAATTGGATTCCCTTTGGTTTTCGCAAAAGTTGGAATTTTTCAATTAACGTAAAAGCTTCTGTGCTTCAAGATTTGAAATATTCATTGAAGAAAGATTTTAGAGATTCCTATTAGTATTTCAGTGTCCCCTTTTTCTTGATTAAATTAAGTTTAAAGCCACTTTATATGAACTTGATGATTTGTGATCGAAAAATTATAGTAACTGAAAATCAATATGTTGATATTTTTTCTTAAAAAAGATACTTTATTTTTTGTATTGTATTGAAAAAAGTTCTACTTTTGTACCGTTCTTTTACTGTTTAAGAATTATTAAAGGGAGATTAGCTCAGTCGGTTCAGAGCACCTGCCTTACAAGCAGGGGGTCACTGGTTCGAGCCCAGTATCTCCCACTGATAATCAGAGAGTTACAATATTATTTTGTAACTCTCTTTTTTATTTGCATACAATTTGCATACAAATTTTTAAAACATTCAGAATTCTATTCCAAAATTACCTATTTTTGCATGCAATCGTGAGTGGAGAAGTTAAGCTTAGATACTTGTCCTGATTGCTTAGAGCCTTTCGAGGCTCTTTTTGTTGTGGGAATTAGAGAATTACAAAAAAAAATACTTATAAATAATGCCAATACATTAATCAAATTAATCCCAAAAGCAATTTGATTTTGACTTTGGCAAGGGGTTGCAACCCCTTGTAAAAGGGAAAAACGAACTACTCTTCCAAGTAATTTGATTAATGAATTGGTGTTTTGCAGAAACACTTGTCCTGATAGCCTTAGTGCCTTTCGAGGCTCTTTTTGTTGTGGAGATTAGAACAAAGAAAATTGGTCATAATGTCAAGTATTTACCAAATAAAAAGATTAATTTAATATATCCACAAAGCAGACCCCTCTTTAATTTTGCAACTAAAGAGGGGCAGATACCTCGAATCTCACAGAATCGAGACTACAAAAGTAATACAAACTTTCAGATAAGTCAAGTGTTTAAAGAAAAAAATAGTTTTTTTTGTTTTTAAATTCAATTGATATCTTTTGCGCTTTTTTGGTAAGGGGTTGCAACCTCTTGTAAAAGCATAATTTTTTGAAATCGTTTCGCATTTTCTTTTGACATTGGCAAGGGGTTGCAACCCCTTGTAAAAGGGAAAACGAACTACTCTTCCGAGTAATTTGATTAATGTAATGGTATTTTGCCGAAACACTTGTCCTGATTGCTTAGAGCCTTTCGAGGCTCTTTTTGTTGAGAAAATTCGAGCAAAGAAAATTGCTCATAATGTCAAGCATTTACAAAATAAATAATTTTGATTTTATTATTCTATTCATTTACGAATTGTTTATTTATTGGATTTTTACTATTTTTACCCAATAATATTTATTCAATATGTCCCTATTTCAAAATTCAGTAATTACTAAGTATGTCAACTTACAAAATAAGGAGACCATTTTAAACAAATGGAGTGTTTACAAAACTCATTTTCTTAATCCAGTAATTCAGGAAAACATACGAAATAGCAAGGAAGAGCAATATCAAGGCGAATTTTTGATTGATTTGTTTGTAAATGTTTTTGGTTATACCAAAAATCCAACTCCAAACTTTAATTTAATTACTGAAATTAAAAACGAAAAAGACAGTAAAAAAGCGGATGGTGGAATTATTGTAAACGATAAAGTGATTGGTGTTATTGAACTAAAAGGTACAAATACAACCGATTTACAAAAAATCGAAGTCCAGGCTTTCGGATATAAAAACAATCAAAAAGACTGTGTTTATGTCATTACTTCAAATTTTGAAAAACTTAGGTTTTATATTGATAACGCCATTGAACATGAAGAATTTAATCTGTTTACACTTAGCCTAAAAGAGTTTGAAATCCTGTATTTGTGTCTGGCTTATGAAAACATATCTCAAGGTATTCCCAAAAAATTGAAAGATGAATCATTAAGTCATGAAGATTTAATTACAAAGCAATTATATAAAGATTATTCGCTATTTAAGCGTGAGTTGTTTCAGAACTTAACACAGCTTAATCCACAATTTGAAGCCTTAGAACTTTTCAAAAAGTCACAAAAATTACTTGACCGTTTTTTGTTCTTGTTTTTTGCCGAAGACCGTCAATTGTTACCTCCAAATTCAGTTCGTTTAATTTTAAAGCAATGGGTACAACTTAAAGAACTGGACGAATACAAGCCACTTTATGAACGGTTTAAGAAATATTTTGGTTATCTGAACACAGGATTTAAAGGAAAGCAACATGATATTTTTGCTTACAACGGCGGACTTTTTAAACCGGATGAAATTTTGGATACTATTTTAATTGACGATGAAATATTATACAAAAACACTTTAAAACTTTCGGAATATGATTTTTCGAGCGAAGTTGATGTAAATATTTTGGGACATATTTTTGAAAATTCATTGAACGAATTGGATGAGATAAAAGCCCAACTGGAGGGCAACGAAGTAAACAAAAGTGCGACCAAACGCAAAAAAGACGGTGTTTTTTACACGCCCAAATACATTACAAAATACATTGTCGAAAACACAGTTGGCAAACTTTGTTCGGAGAAAAAAACAGAATTTCAAATTATTGAGGAAGAGTATTTTACGGACAAAAAACGCCAAATTCAAACCAAAAAGAATTTATTAGACAAAATCACCAAATATAGAGATTGGTTATTAAAAATCACTATTGTAGACCCTGCTTGTGGCAGTGGAGCATTTTTAAATGAAGCTCTTAATTTCTTAATTGCAGAACACAAATACATTGATGAATTAGAAGCCAAATTATTGGGTGGTGGTATCGTTTTTCCTAATGTTGAAAATTCGATTTTAGAAAACAATTTGTTTGGTGTGGATATTAACGAGGAAAGTGTTGAAATTGCAAAACTCTCGCTTTGGCTACGCACAGCACAACCCAATCGAAAACTAAACGATTTAAACAATAATATTAAATGTGGCAACTCCTTAATTGACGACCCCGAAGTGGCAGGCGAAAAAGCCTTTAGTTGGCAAAAAGAATTTCCAACGGTGTTTAAAGAAAAACAAAAAAAAGTCTGGCATGTAACCTGGGTTACCCATGATACACGCACTTCGGAGAGAATGAAAAAGTACAGAGTGAGACAACCAAAGGCGAATGGCGAATTGCATATTGACCGAAGTGTTTATCTTGAAGGTGATGAAGCCATAAAAGTAACTGAAATCATACAAAGTATTGTTACGGAAGAGCAATACAATTGTTTGGCTTACAATATTTGTAACGACCATGTTCACATGCTATTGGTATGCGATGAAGAAGAACTGTCTGATATTGTACGAAAATTAAAAGGCAAGTCTGCTCAGTTGTTTAAAGAATATTTGGGAATACCAAAAGATGAAACTTTTAATTTATGGGCTCAAAAATTTGACAGAAGAGTTGTTGAATCGCACGAGTATTTGAAAAACGCTGAAAAATATATTTTTAATAATCGGGAAAAGCATAGTTTGTTAGACATTGGCAAGGGGTTGCAACCCCTTGTACAAAAAATGATTTGCACTTATGAACATGCTTTTCGTACCGAATATAATGGTGGTTTTGATGTGGTGATTGGGAATCCGCCGTATGTTCAATTACAATCTTTGAACGAAACATCTAAAATTCTAGAAAAATCAGGATTTTACACCTACGAAAAAACAAGTGATTTGTATTGTCTCTTCTACGAAAAAGGGAATATTCTATTGAAAAACAATGGCTTGTTGGGTTTTATTACATCTAACAAATGGTTACGAGCAAATTACGGAAAAGCTTTGAGAAATTATCTTTTACAATACACCAACCCAATTTTATTAATAGATTTAGGTGCTGGAATTTTTGAAAGTGCAACTGTGGATTCAAATATTTTAATATTTAAAAAAGAAAAACTAAAAACATCACTGCCATTTATTGCAAATGATTTAATAAAAGAAACAAAATTTTCAGATTTTACCTTTTATGAAAATAAAAAAACTGAAATTAAACCAATAGTCGATGATATTTGGATAATTTCAAATCATCAAGAATCACAAATTAAAAATAAAATTGAAAAAAATGGCACGGCTTTAAAAGATTGGAATATTAAAATAAATTATGGTATAAAAACTGGTTTTAATGAAGCCTTTATTATAAATGAAAAAACAAAAAATAAATTATTA
>JAQUHH010000086.1 GCA_028683685.1 Bacteroidales bacterium | reverse complement strand
GCTTTGCAGAATAAGGAAATAACCAGCGGTATTGCCAAGAAGTTTCTAAACGAAGAAGGAGAAAAACTTTTAGAGACGAATGGAGAACACTACTACACGGTTAGAAAAAGATTTAACGAATCAGGAAATCCATTGGATTTTTTATTTCTAAGTCGTTCTTGTTTTAATGGAATGATGAGATTTAACAAAAAAGGTGGCTTTAATGTTCCTTTTTGCAAAAAACCAAACCGTTTTGCTCAAGCATTGGTTACTAAAATAACGAATCAAATAGAAAACATTTCCAAAATAATAGAACAAGGAGATTATGAATTTAAACATCAAGATTTTAATCAAACCTTATTGGAACTGAATAGTTCAGATTTTGTTTATTCTGATCCACCGTACATTGGACGTCACGTTGATTATTTTGACAGCTGGACCGAAGATGAAGAAATTACATTAAATAATGGATTGATAAATTCAAACTGTTCGTTTATTTTATCTACTTGGTTAAGCAATAAGTATAGAACTAATGATTATGTTTTTTCCATTTGGAAAGATTGTTTTGTGGCGACTAAAGAACATTTCTACCACGTTGGTGGCAAAGAAACCAACCGAAATGCAGTTTATGAGGCTCTATTATCAAATCATAAACTGAAAGACAGCATAACCAATTCGGAAATGAAATCTCGAATTAAAAATGAAAAATCTCAACTTACTTCAAAACCTAAAGCTTATAATTTACCAGAACAATTGTCGTTTGCATTTGAAGAAAAAACCATTGTGGAAAAATAAGGCTTTTATGACTTAATAGGCAAAATTTAGGATGAATGTTTTGAGGATACCGGATTTTGTAAAAGCTAAGAGAAGCAAAAAGCATCCATTGTTTTGTTCAAAACATGAATGCTTGCAATTGAAAAAGTTTGTATTTTTGTGAAGAAATAAATTACAGATTATCAAAGCATTATAAGCTTCAAAATATTTTTAGCATTTGTATTCGTAAATTATTTACTTTTACATCTAAACTTATTTTTTATGAGAAATTCCATCCTTATTTTAGTTTTATTGTGGGTTGTTTCTTGCAAATCTCCAGAGACAAAAACCCTGTCACATCAAGTTCAAACCGACACTATTTTCATTCCTATTGCAGACACTTTGAATTTTTCTTTTGCAAGCATCAAGCAGATAGACAAGGATGTTTTAGTGTGCATAAATGACGAAAAAACATCAAAACTTTATTTGTTTACTTATCTTCCCGACTCCATCAAAGATTTGCGCGTTTTTGATTTACCGGTTTCTCTTTTGGACACCTCCAATGGAAAAATCAAAAACATTGATATTATTTCAAAAGAGTCTGTTTTAATTTGTCAAAAAAACTTGCTTAGCATCTATAATTTGAAAACAAAAACGCTTGACTTTTCTTATAGCCACTCTGGGGATGATTCCGCTTATTATTTCAACAATAATGCACAAGAAATTTCATGGAACGATTTCGATAACAATATTCTCTCCATCATTTATCACTTCGACGAAACGAAAAAAATGGGGGACACAAACATATTTTTTTCAGGATTTTTAAATCCAAAAACGGAAGAAATAGAGATGATTCCAATTAATCGTCCAAGTGTATATCAAACAAGTTTAATAAATTCGATGTTTACTTCGGAATACATTGCCGTAAGTCCCGATTATTATGTGGCAGCTTTTGGCATTACTCCCGATTTGACCGTTTACAATCGCAAAACAAAAGAGCTTAAAAACATTTTTGTAAAATCTTCTCAATATTCTGATATTAAGTCTGTTGACTCGTCTGAATTTAAAGACATTAAAGCTATTTTTAATCATTATATAGGTTCTATGAATTTTAAAAATATCAAGTATGACAAATTCAACAAAGTCTATTATCGATTCTACCTCCATCCCATTGCAGAAGAAGATATGAACGATGAATATTTGTATGAAGTAGGATCCAAACCCCTTGGAGTTACAATTTTATCGGACGATTTTAAAATTATTGGAGATCTATATTTAGACGATGAAATATATCCATTCAATATTAGTATTATAGCAGATGGCTTGATGCAAATTCAAAGCATAAAAGAAAAAAACAGAGCGGTGGTGCGAACGGTGAGATACGAAAAGTAGGATTTTCGCAAAAAAATTCTTTATTAAACACATAAGCTACTATGAATTTTCAAACATTTAAAAACTGGATAACAGCACAAAATTCTCTACATAAATTTGCGGAGAGTATTTCTGAAGGAAGCACTGTTTATTTTTCAGATAGTTTTGCAGCTTGTTATGATTTGAGAATTAGAGGATTTGAAAAACCAGACCATACCATTGTGGTTCAGCTGAATTTAGAATCAGAACAAGAGATTAACGAAAGCTTTTTGGAAATTTCAATTGAAACATGGACCGATTTAAACTATGAAATTTGGTATCTTGACAATAATTTACAATGGCTTATTATCGCCGATAAAAATGGAAGAAAAAAATATGAAAAAGAGGATTTAATTAAATCAAAAAGAATTAACTTTGAATTTAAACTAAATCAAATTTTATAGAACAATCATTAAGAAAACATAAGTCTTACTAAAATGATATTTTTTAGAATTATAATTTCTGGTGACAAAGATAATCGTTGATACGTTTTGATTTTTAAAAAAGTTATTCACTGGATGTTTTCCGCCATTCACCGAAAAGAAAAGGGAAATTGATAAAGCTGGTTTAACTTTGTTCTATAATTTTAAAAAAAACAGTATGGAAAATCACGAAGATTACGAAGAATACAATGAACCTGAAAAAAGGAAAGATTTTAAAGGTTTTCATTTTCAAATGCATAAAAAACACAAAGCCTCACCCATTATGCGGGGTGTAAAATCAATAGTATTTGGTCTTACTGTTATTACTGTAGGAATTTTGTTGTTGATGAAGAATGCGGGGACATTAGAGCCAGAGGTGACAAATGTAATTTTTTCTTGGCAGATGCTATTGGTAGCCATTGGATTTATTAATTTATGGGGCAATGAATTTGTCTTTGGATTAATATTAATGGTTATTGGTGGCTATTTTATAGGAACTGATTTTGTCGGGATTGATTTGTCAATTGCCTCCTTTATTTGGCCCGCCATCATTATTTTAATTGGCGTGATTATTATTTTTAAAAGTCGTTTATTGAGTCGTGATAAAAGACTTGACAAAGGGATGGAGAAAATTGATGAAAGCTTTGAAGAGGTAAATATTTTTGGGGGCAGCGAAAAAATAATTCATGCTGAAAATTTTAAATATGCCAAAATAGTTTCTGTTTTTGGGGGGTCTTCTCTCGATTTAACCAATATAAAAATAAGCGAAGAAGGTGCTGTTATTGATTTGACTTGCGTACTGGGCGGAACTTCTATCATTGTTCCTTCCGACTGGGATGTGCGATTTGATGGAGTAGCAATTTTAGGTGGATTTACGGATGAACGAAAAATAACTCATTTTGACTATTCTAAACGGCTTATAATCAAAGGAATATGTTTTTTGGGCGGATGCGAAACAAAAACTATTTAAAATGTTGAATAGCTCTTTTCATAAAATTACATATGGAGCCATATGGCTCGTAAGCATATTGTTCTTTACGCTTACGCTAAACCTCGGTTTTTATAAAAGTTTAGACTACGCTTTTTTAGATAGCTTTGTTTTTATTACGCTCTTTTTTTTGATTGGATTTTCGTTGTGGTATTCGGTAAAATATGCCGATTTATTCAAAAAAAGAACTTTGGATATTATGATAAATCACCTGAGTATAGCCGTTGTTTTTATCATTGTTTGGTTATTCGTTTCTTATTACATTAGTCTTTTTCTGATTTCTTCGGTCGAATATCAAATTTTTATTCACCAAAGTTTAGTTTTTCGCTCCATAATTGGCATTTTGCTGTACACTAATATGATTGTGTTTTTTTACTTACGGCAAAATTTGGATAGCTTTAGAAAAAGGATAAACGATGAAGCACATTTAAATAACTTATTACGAGATTCGGAACTCCAATTACTTCGTAATCAGATAAATCCACATTTTTTATTTAATTCCCTTAACTCATTAAATTCACTGATTTATTCAGATTCAGATAGAGCAAGTAAAATGTTGGTCGAACTTTCAGATTTTATGCGTTATTCTATTCATTCATCCAAACATCAATTTGTGAGCGTATTGGAAGAAATACGATATGCCGAAAAATACATTAATATAGAAAAAAACAGATTTGGAGATGCACTAAATGTTCAAATTGAAGTTTGCGAAACTTGCTATGATGCTCTAATGCCAGCGATGCTAATTCAGCCGCTTATTGAAAATGCCGTAAAACATGGTTTATATGGCTGTGTGGAAGGTGTATTTATTCGCCTAAATGTCTCGGCAAAAGAATTGCATAATGCTGATAAACAGCTTATTATTTCTGTTAGCAACAATTATGAATCGGGAAATACATCCCCACAAGGAACCAAAAGTGGATTGAGTAATATTCAAAGTCGTTTAAAAAATTTATATGGTTCATTAAACAGAATTAATATTAGTTCAAAAAATAATATCTTTGAAGTTATCATTTCAATACCTTTCAAAAATGAATAAAGTACGAGTCATTATTGTTGATGATGAATCATTAGCACGGGATATCATTCGGAATTTTCTGTCTGAACGCGAGGATGTTGAGATTGTTGCTGAATGTTCAAATGCTCAAGAGTGTATAAAAATTTTGCATAATAATAGCCTTGATTTAATGTTTTTAGATATTCAAATGCCTAAAATAAATGGTTTTGAATTGTTGGAATTTTTAACCGATGGTCCAGAAATAATTTTTTGTACTGCTTTTGATGAATATGCGGTGAAAGCTTTTGAAATCAATGCCGTTGATTATTTGATGAAACCATTTAACAAAGAGCGACTTTTTGCGGCTCTTGAAAAGGCTATTTTTCGTATAAATTCAAATCAAATTTCAGATGGAAAAGAGAAATTGCTTTTGACAGAAAAAATGAAAAAAGAAATTATTGAACGCTTGTTAATTCGCAAAGGTTCAAAAATCTACCATGTTCCAGTAAATGAAATCTTATATTTTGAAGCCAATGATGATTATGTAAATGTATACACTATGGCTGAAAAATTTATTCATAAAGAGACGATGTCTTATTTGGAAAATCATTTAAACTTAGATAAATTTATTCGTGTTCATCGAAAATACATCATTAATATTGATGGCTTACAAAGTATTGAAGCTTTATCAAAAGACGCTTATTGTGCAAAGATGAAAAACGGTGATTCTGTGAATGTGAGCCAAGCAGGCTACAAAAAACTAAGAAATTAGTTTGCCCATGGCTATGAAATTTTTATTTTAATATTGTAAACATCATTTTTATATACCTTTGCAAAAAATAATCTACATGAAAAAATCTTTTCTTTTTCTGCTCTTTGGAATTTTAATTGCAAATTTAACGATGGGTCGAACAGAGTTTGTCCTTTCAGCAAAGACCGATGATCCACCTGCCAAATCTTCCCCGTATTCAGCCGGAAAACATTTGGTAAAGGGAGTTTGGTCGTTGGGTGGAACATTATCGGCTAAATCCACTGAACTTTCTAATATCGATTTATTACTAGCAGATGTAGAGACTTTTGATCAACATGCTATTAATTTACGATTGGAAGGTTCGTATTTTATAAAAGAGAATTTGAGTGTTGGTTTAGGAGTTCAGTTTGGAGAATCTAAAGTTAATTTAGTGGTTGATCTTTTAAATAATTCTTTTCAAAGAGAAATTCGAAACTTTAAAAGAAGTTATGGGGTAGTAGGATTCATTAAAAATTACATTCCGATATCAGAAAAGAATGTTTTCTTTATAACCAATCAAACAGAGCTGTTTTATGGATACGAAAACGGACCCTCTGAAACCTATGTTGGCAACATATTAGAACGCAAATATTCGGTAGAGAACAGTATGGGACTAAACATTCGCCCGGGCATTTTGATTTTTTTTACCGATAATTTTGCATTCGACCTAAATATGGGGGTATTGGGATTTTCACATTCCCTTGAGGATGTAAGCTACACTTACCCTCCAAATAATCTCCCACCTGAAAGCGATCGCAAAATTGATTCACAAAACAAATCTACCAATCTTAATTTGAAATTTGATTTGCTAAAAGTAGGTTTTGGATTTTCATATTATTTTTAAAAACATACGATTATGATTAAAAAAACAATCGGTTTCTTATTTCTAATAGGCATTATTTTGAGCGGATGTTCAACCAGAGATTATTTTGGAAAATTATCAGAAAAAGAGATTTTTGATTTTGTGCTGGAAAAACAAATTGGTGCTACCCAATTTAAGGACGACAGCATTTTTGTGCAAGTTCCCGAGGACAATTCATTATATTTGAGTGCTACAAATATTACGGTATCGGATTATGCAAGCGTTTTGCCAAAAGTTGGTGAAAAGCAAGATTTTTCTTCCCCTAAATCATATACCGTTTATGCTGAAGATGGCAGTAGTAAAGTATATTTTGTAAAAGTAATAGTGGTTAGCAGTGGTGGCAGTGGGAGTGAAGATACTGTTGGATTCCAAATTCCAAATAGTAGTTTCGATATGTGGTATGAAACCTCGCAGAGCCAAGTAAGCTATTTTGAAATTGGGAAGAATGCCGATGAAAAAGCTTGGGGTACTGGGAATCAGGGTGTTGCAAGTGCTAAGTCATTGGGTTCTACTGCCAATTTTCCATCGGTACGTCTCGAAACAGCTCCCAATCAATATGCTGCCGAATTAACTACGCAAAATATGGGATCTTTAGCTGCTGGGGCTTTGGGTGGTTACAAAGGAATTGCCGCTGGAAATCTTTATTTAGGCACATTCGAATTGGGAAATTTAGTCAATGCTCATTCTGTTTTGGGATATCCTTTTTCGGAAATACCCAAATCTTTTCAGGTCGACTATAAATATACTCCCGCTCTAGGTTTATTAAATGGTAGACTCAATCCTGTTGAAGGTGTTGATAAATTAGATATTTATCTTGTTTTGGAAAAAAGAGAGGGCGACCAAGTAAAACGCTTGGGTGTTGCTTGGTTTAGAAGTGGCGATTCACAAACAGAATGGGAAACCATTGTTCAGGAAATTAAATATGCGCATGGTTCTGCACCAGCGGGCTTAGAAGATTATGAAAAAAGAGTATTGAAGTTTGGTGTTGATGGAAATCTGGCAGAAACCAATCCTGAAGCGATGCCGTATGCCGTTTGGGGCGATATTACAACGGATACTCCTACTCATATCCTTGTAACTCTTACATCAAGCTATCAAGGCGATTATTTTATTGGAGCACCAGGCAGTAAGTTGACCGTTGATAATTTTAAACTGATTTATTAATAGATGTTTGTAAGAAAAAATTTATTTTTCTGTTAGAGACAAATTACGCTATTCAGGCAGATAAAAAGATAAGAAATAGAAAAATTATGCATTTTGCTTGCGGGTCATTTATAGATTTTAACTTTAGAACTTTGTTTGGCATTATAAAGAAATTATTTATCTATTTATTTCATATTTAGTTATTTCAATATCTTTAATAAAAACAGTATCCATTGGATAATTTCTCTTTTCTCGTTTAATCAATCCAATATTTTTGGCATAATACTCTCTTAAAAATGCACATTCCTCTGGGGTTTGAGCAAATTCTGAAAGAAAAGAATTATCAAACTGAATTATTACAATCACATTTTCATATTTTTGTGTGCCGATAAAAATGGATGTATCAACTTTAATTGTTTTTCCAGTTGTTTTGTGACCTTGAACCGCTCCTCCAATTACAAATTCGGAACCTTCGGTTAAGGATAATAGTTCTTTAAATGCGGGGTCTCTATAATTACTCGAGCTGGATTTTGAAAGCGAATATTCTTTTAAATAGGCAAACGTATCCCCTTGATTATAAATGCCATTTAAAATAAATTTTGGTAAAACAAGTGTATCGTATTCAGGCTCAGAAGTATATCCAGCAGAATTGTAGATGTATTTTTCATATTGATTGGCTACTTTTAAAGTTTCATTGTTGTCGTATATCCAATAAGAACCCGGATAAGCTGGAAAAAACTCCATGGGTTTTATGGTATCAAATGCAACGAAATTGTTGATAGCTTGAATTTCAATATCTTTATTGCATGAAATCAACATTCCTAAAAAAATTAAAAATGCGAAATACAATTTTTTTTTCATGCATTCTATTTTTAGAAAAACTGGATAAAACTATTCCTTATTGAATTTTATCGCCGGCACCAGCTCCTGATGCTGAATTATAAACCGAATGCACCGTGATAATGACAGCACCTCGGGCAGGATATTTTTCGTTTATTGCTTTTATCCATTTATAAGCCTCTTCATATTCCTTCCCTTCCGAAAGATACACTGCGGTTCCTTTTATCTGGTATGATTCTTTTGCGCGACGAATAAGAATGGAAACTTCTGTGTTCTCTTTCAAATTCGATAGTGTTTTGTTGAAATAATTATCGACCACTACAATTTTACCATCTTCCCGAATGTATTTTGCGCCAATGGTGCAAATATTAGGAATGCCATCGCAGGATGCTGTTGCAAATTGATGAAACAATAAAGTACTCCCCGTTGTTAGGACAATTTCGATATCAACTATAGATATACTTTAGTTGATTTAATTGTTTTTCAAAGTTAGCATTTTTTTTCATACTTCAAAATTAAATTTAGCGGGAAATAACTTTTTTGTCCCTTATAGACAAAAAAAAGTTATTCTCGCTACGCTACACTTTTATAATACAGCGATTTAGGTGTTTTGTAA
>JAQUHH010000085.1 GCA_028683685.1 Bacteroidales bacterium | reverse complement strand
AACTTCTGCATAATTTGGTTGTATCTCCAATGCCAAATTATAATCAACAATAGCCTCTTTTAATTTGCCAAGCTCATGTTTTGCCTGACCTCTAAAAGCAAGGATATTGGGATCATTTTTTTTAATTAAATAGGCTTGTTCAAACGAATCTAATGCTTGTTCAAATTGTTGTTTGCTCATCTGCTTAATGCCCTGATCAAGATAATCTGAAGAAGATATTTGGGCACTTAAAGAGGTAGAAAAGAAAAACAAACCCAATGATGCTAAAATACTATATTTTAAAAATAAGTTTTTCATAATCAATCTTTATTACTTTTTAGATTTATTGGAGGGTTCTCCATCTAAATAATCTTTACAAAACTCAACCAAGAGTTCCATCACTCTTTTTTCTCCCTTTTCGTACGAAATTTCCCAATCTTCACAAGCTCCATTCATATCTTTAAGTTCTGCTTTAGCAAGTCCTCTCAGATGATACACTTCTGAATAATCAGGTTCAATTTTAATTGCCATATTATAATCCAAAATAGCCTCATGATAGCGATTTAAGTAGTGTTTAGCTTGACCTCTATGAGCATATAACTCCTGATCTCCTTTATCTAACTCGATAGCTTTATCAAAAAGCACAATAGCTTCTTTGTAATTTTTGCGAGTGATTTGATTCACTCCTTGATCTAAAAGCTCTCTGGATGTTTCTTGTGAATATATAGAGCTACTAAATAACAACACCAAAAAAATAAAAAATAATTTTTTCATTTTGAAAATTTGTTTTGTGTTTGATTTACTTTTAATAACGAATAAAAAACGTAATTATTTTGAATCAAAATTACGTTTTTTTTTAATTGAAAACAACTATCAGTCTAAAAAATTCAATTTTATAAATAAAAAGGATTTTATTGCTTCCATAAATATAAAAATCAATCATGCCAAAAGGGAATCGGCATGATTGAGATATTAAAGGCAGAAATGAGTTCTAAATGGACTAGAGGAAAAATGAATTCTTATTTTTGGTTATATTTGAATTTCAAAACAAAATGTTCACCAGAAATATCATAAGGATTGTATATATTTATTTTTTCTATTTTGTTCTTCACATTTTCTGCCCAAAAATAATTAGAAAAATTCATGTTTTCTACAATTACGTTGCCTTGCTCTGAAACATAAGCTTCAACCGCTAAAAATTCTTCTTTTTGAAGTTTATTTGATTCATTCTTTTCATTTACAACGACCGATTTAATGTAATCTTTCACAATTTCAATACGATTTGAATTTGCTTTTCTGTGTTCGCCATCATTGTTGGCTTTTAAATTTATGGATAGTAAGAAAAAAATACCGATTAAGATAATATTTTTTGTTTTCATGACTTTGTATTTATTTGTTTATTTATTTGCCAAAATTAATACCTTATGCCTCTGAAATCAAATAATTTTGACCAACGACAGAAAAGTGCAAATAAGCAAGGTAAATGCTTCGCCAAGCGACGTTTAAAATAAAAACCATAAAATAAAGAATTTCACAGAGTAAAACAGATTTTTCATCGAGTTTAAGCATTCAATAAACATCACAAAATACTGATTTACAACAAATTAATAATTTTCCATAAAAGAATTAAAAACCTCCTGAAATACAATAAATGATTCTTCAGAAAAGAGAAGTTAAACAGAAAACAAAATTTATTTATTGAATGTTCTATGAGTACAGAGCTAGATTTATCAACTTAAAATTTGACAAACTTTCTTTAATGCCTCTATAAAAAGATTAATTTCTTCTTTTGTATTATAAAAAGCGAAAGAAGCTCTAACCGTTCCTGGAATTTTATAAAAATCCATTATGGGCTGCGTGCAATGATGTCCTGTTCTAACTGCAATACCCATTTTATCGAGCAACACCCCAATATCATATGGATGATTTTTACCAACTAAAAAAGAAAGGATTGCTGTTTTTGAAATATCTTTCGCAAATATTCTCACATCTGGAATCTCTTGTATTCTTTTGGTAGCATATTCTAACAACTCATCTTCATATTCCGCAATATTTTGAAGTCCTAGTTTCTGAACATATTCCAAGGCTTTATGAAGTCCAATAACATCTCCTACACTAGGTGTACCCGCTTCAAACTTAAAAGGAAGTTCATTGTAGGTTGTTTTTTCAAAACTCACATTTTTTATCATTTCACCTCCACCTTGATAAGGTGGCATTTCATTTAGCAAACTTTCTTTACCATATAAAATACCAATTCCCATCGGAGCAAAAACTTTATGTCCCGAAAAACAATAAAAATCAACATCCAGTTCCTGCACATCCACTTTTATGTGCGATATTGCCTGAGCACCGTCAAGCAAAACTGGAACATTTTTGGAGTGTGCAATGGCAATTATTTCTTTGATTGGGTTGATGGTTCCCAAAGCATTAGAAACATGATTTATGGCAACAATTTTAGTATTATTATCAATTAAATCATTTAATTTTTCCAACTGCAAACTGCCATTTTCGTTCATGGGTAAAACCCGAAGTTGAGCATTGTGATTTTCGCAAGCCATTTGCCAAGGAACAATATTAGAATGATGCTCCAAAGCGGAAATAATAATGTTATCGCCCGCTTTTACAAATCGTTTAAAAAAAGAGTAAGCAACCAGATTTATCGATTCTGTCGTACCTCTGGTATAAATAATTTCATGTGAATTTTTGGCATTAATATACAACTGAATGTATTTCCGAGCATTTTCAAAAGCATCAGTAGCCATATTACTTAAATAATGCACTCCTCGATGAATATTGCTATTGTAATGATTATAATAATCAACCAATGCTTGGGTAACCACACTTGGTTTTTGAGTAGTTGCAGCATTGTCGAAATAAACCAAAGGTCGCTTATTTATTTCTTGATGCAGTATCGGAAAATCTTTCCGAATATTTTCAAAATCAAAGTTCATGAGAAAAAAACTATTCATTCATTAAATCGGAGCTTATAAAACCATTTAAAAAATCCTTCATTTCATCAGAGGCACGAGTAGGAATATCTTTGTTTATTTGTGGCAAACTTAATCCACCTACCTGATCGCCAATTTTATAATTTAAAATGGGAGCCAATGTTGTTGCTAAATTATCTCCATCTACCATTCTTTTAAAAATATATTTTCCAACATACTTATGCGTTAGTAAATTAATATTTCCTTCTGCAATAAAAGGTTTAATCTCATCTTTGGCAACATCAAAAGCTCCACCAATAATTTGAAAAGGTGAATTGTTCAATGTATCCATAATGGTATTCATAATCATGCCTTGGAAAGTAGCATTTTTAGCATCCTCTTTAGTATTATCAGCTTTCATAAAGGTAGTAAGACCAATTTTATAGTTTGATAAATCAGAGAACAATGCTTCGTTTTCATTTCTTAATTCTTCAAAGGTTTGTCCACCAAGAGAACCTTGAGGCAATGCCACATTTAATTGCAAACTATCGTACGAAAGGCTTACATTTTTGAGTGCCGCTAATGACAAAACGTCTTCTGTTTCTTCTTTGCAAGAATTAAAAACAATTCCAAAACTAATAAAAAAGAATACTACTGTTAGTTTTTTTGATATTTTTTTCATGATGTGTTATTTTTTATTATTATAATATGCGAATATACTGATTTTATTTTAAGAATTAAGTGTTTAAAAAAATTATGTTTTCGGTGTCAGAAATTATGTTTTTTGTTTTTCTTTTTTGGCTGCTGGAAATAATACATTATTAAGAATTAAACGGTATCCCGAAGAATTTGGATATAAATTCAAATCCGTTGGAGGATCTCCTACAAAATGTTGATGGTCTTCTGGATCATGTCCTGCATAAAATGTAAAAGTTCCCTTTCCATATTCTCCGTGAAGATATCTCACATTTGAAAACTGCGGACTCTCACCCAAAATAATCACTTCAGGCTTCACTTTTGTTTTATCAAATGCCGTTGTTTGTCCCATAAAACCATGAATTACTCTTTCATGGTTTTGAGTAAGCATAGTAGGAATCGGATCCCATTTTGCAGAAAACTCAAACAAAGTAAAAAAATCATTATTTTTATTAGACAGATGCAAACGAGGATCAATGTCAATATCTGATTTTCTATACTCCATTGGATTTGTAACAATATTAAAATTAGTAAAAGCAAATGTTTTACTAAAATCTAATTTTTCCTGAGCATTTGGATCCATTGGATCACCGTCGTACATCTTCTCACAAATATCAACTCCTTCTGCAGCCAAAGAAATATCAAAACTATCAGGAGCCGAACACATGGCAAAAAGATATCCGCCACCAGCCACAAAATCACGAATTTTTTTGGCGACCGCTAATTTTAACTGAGACACTTTAGAAAAACCAAATTTACGAGCTACGGCTTCATTTTCATTTACATCATCTTTATACCATTGTGCATTTCGGTAATTTGCCCAAAATTTCCCATACTGTCCAGTAAAATCTTCATGATGTAAGTGCAACCAATCGTAAGTTGGCAAAACGCCACTGAGGACTTCTTCATCATAAATCAGATCATAGGGAATTTCTGCATATGTCAAAACCAAAGTAACAGCATCGTCCCAAGGCAATTTATTTTTAGGAGAATAAACTACAATTTTTGGAGCTTTAATAAGCTGAATGGCTGTTGTATTGGATTCTGGAGACTCTATTTGACGCAAAATAGTAGCCGCTTGTACATCTGCCAAAACCTGATAACTAACTTCTCTAATCTTGCATTCTTTTTCAATATCTGGATAATAATCCATTAAAAAACCACCTCCACGATAATTTAAAAGCCATTTTATCTCAACTTCTCGTTCTAAAGCCCAATATGCAAGTCCATATGATTTTAAATGATTTTTTTGTGCATCATCCATGGGAATTAAAATAGAAGAAGCCCACGATGTGAAAGAAGAAGCAGAAATAAATATTATTAAAATCGCTTTTGTAAAAAAAACATGAGTAGAAGAGAGAATTTTCATTATTTCGAGTTTAAGCTATTCTATATAATGGTTTTAGTGCTTTTTTTGTTCATTCTATGAAATTAAAGAAACTTAAAAAGGCACATTTTCTGAATCATCATCATCCCTATTCATAATAGAAGGGATAATAATTGAATTGGTATCCTGTTCAAAATTTGTATTTGTTGGCAATTGATATCCATAATCGCCGTCATTCTCTTCGGGCAGATTCTCGAATTTCGCCAAATAATCAATAAATTGTAATCTCACATCGCCCAAGGCACCATTTCTGTGTTTTGCAATAATAATTTCGGCTTTTCCTCTTGTATCTGTATTATCAGGAAATTCATCTATTTGATAATATTCTGGACGATAAATAAAAAGCACCATATCCGCATCTTGTTCAATGGCACCCGATTCCCGAAGGTCAGCTAATTGAGGTCGTTTAGATCCAGTTCGAGTTTCTACTCCACGATTTAACTGCGACAAAGCGATAACTGGAACATTTAACTCTTTTGCTAAAGTTTTTAATGAACGAGAAATAATACTAATTTCCTGTTCACGATTTCCTTTACCTTTGTCTTTATCATCCATTTGTGCAGACATAAGCTGCAAATAATCAATAATAATACATTGAATATCATATTGTTGCTTAAACCTCCTGCATTTTGCTCTAAGATCAAAAATGGGCAAAGCGGGTGTATCATCAATTAAAATAGTTGATTTCATAAGAGGCTCCACTCTTTTAGTAAGTTGCTCCCATTCGTAATCTTCTAATTTTCCAGATTTAATTCTCTCATTGGGAATTTGACTTTCTGCGGAAATAAGACGAGTAACCAACTGAAGAGCTGACATTTCAAGAGAAAAAATAGCAATGGGCTTATTAAATTGAATAGCCATATTTCGTGCCATTGATAAAACAAAAGCAGTTTTACCCATTCCTGGACGAGCTGCTAAAATAATTAAGTCAGATCGTTGCCAGCCCGAAGTAATTCTGTCTAATTTAGTAAAACCACTAGGAATTCCACGCATTCCTTCCGTTTGATTTTTAGCATTGTTAATTTCATTAATGGCAACATAAACAAGTTCTTTCATCTCAGAATGAGTTCTTCGAAAATTGTTTTCTGCAATTTGAAATAAATCTTGACCCGCTTTATCCAACAATCTTAAAGCATCAGCAGTATCCTGATATGCATTTTGAATAAGTTCATTAGCAATGCGAATTAATTCACGTTGAATATATTTTTCAATAATAATTCGAGAATGAAACTCGATATTGGCAGAAGAACTAACCCTATTGGTTAAGGAGGCAATAAAATAAGGTCCTCCTACAATATCCAAATCGCCTTGTTTTTTCAGCTGATTTGTAACCGTGAGAATATCTATCGGTTCCGATTTTGTAAAAAGGTTTCGAATGGATGAAAAGATTCTTCGATGCGATTCTTTATAAAACATATCGTCTTTAAGTAAATCAATAACGGCGGTAACCGCATCTTGATCGAGCATCAACGAACCCAAAATAGCTTCTTCCAAATCAAGAGCTTGAGGAGGTAATTTTCCAAACGTGCCTATATCTGCCTGTGTATTGAAATTGGGTTTCGATTTATTTGCTATTTTTTCTTCCATAAGTAATATTTTGAATGTCAAAAATACTTAGAATTTTGCTTCGTGCTTCTTTTCTTTTTAAATTTAGTTATCAACAACGCTCTATACTACTGATATATAAATACAAAGGCAAGCGAAAAGCTTGCCTTTGTATTTATATTAAGAACAAAATTATTCGACAATTGTCATCTCTTTAATTAAGTTTTTGGCACCTGCATATTTATCAACAATAAATAATACATAACTGATATCAACACCAATGGTTCTTTGAAGTGCTGGTTCAAAAGCAACATCTCCACTCATAGCTTCCCAATTCCCATCAAAAGCGATACCTATTAAATGACCTTCAGCATTAATCATTGGGCTTCCTGAATTTCCTCCTGTAATGTCTGTATTTGCGATAAAACAAACGGGCAATTCTCCATTTTTACCATAACGTCCAAAGTCTTTACTTAAAAGAAGTTCTTTAAGTTTAGCCGGAAGAATAAATTCATCATTGTTTGGATCTTCTTTCTCTAAAATTCCTTTTTGAGTAGTAATAAAATTATAATGAACGGCATCTGCTGGAAGATAATCCAATATTTGTCCGTAAGTCAATCTCATCGTAGAATTGGCATTAGGATAAAAAACTTTATTGGAGTACATCTTACGCATACCATCAAGAAATAATCTTTTTGCCTTTTGCATTTTTGAATCAATTGCCGACATTTCTTGTTGCATAGAAAAATACGTTTCAATAATAGATTGAGAAGTACGAACTACCACATCTTTATTCCATGTTTTTTCACTTGGTTTATTCAAGAAATTATTGAATTTTTCCTCAGAAGTTACAACAGATTTTGAATAAATATCCTGAGCCATTTTAGTAAAATCGCCTTTGTATTTTTTATTTAGTTCTGCAAAAATTGAAGGATGATATTTCTGTGGAATATTAGTATAGTACATTTCAATTAAAGCGGCAAATATTTTTTGGTCAGTTGCCATATTATAATCTTTGAATTGCTCTTTTGCCATAGCTCTATATACTTCAAAATCAGCTGGTTTTGAATCTTTTTTCTTCAATACTGAAGGAAGGGTTTGTAATTTCCAAACAAACCAAAGTGATTCGGCACCCATAAATGTTTCTTGGAAATACCACAAACGGCGTTGGATAAGTTTCTCTGTTGATTCTTTATATGCAGCTTCAATATCAGCCAAAACACTTCCATAAATTTTTTGTCTTTCTGGTTCAACTGAAACCCAATTTGCAAAATCTTTTTCAATAGCTCGTTTTTTCTCTACCACATTAAGCGCTTTTAAACCTTTAGAATGTCCAATATAATATTTCCAATAATTGGCTGTTTGAGCATACTTAGCAGAATATTGAATACGAACTGCACTACTGGCATTCATATCCTTTTTCATAATTTCCAATTTTTTATCGCGAACAGAAATAATAGTTGGTGC
Organism: Bacteroidales bacterium; assembly: GCA_028683685.1. Classification (GTDB taxonomy): domain Bacteria; phylum Bacteroidota; class Bacteroidia; order Bacteroidales; family WCHB1-69; genus JAQUGA01. The sequence continues at coordinate 816 of JAQUHH010000085.1, read as the reverse complement.
TGTGTGATCTAAAACTTCCTGAACACCCCAAGAAGGCAAATATCTATCTGTTGATCCAGGATATCCCCAAATCATCACAAAATCATCTTTTTTAAGTTCTTTTATATTAACAGGAAGATAATGTTTTGGAACAAGTGCAATATTATCTTCACTAAATTCTGCTGGAGAACCATCAGGAGCTGTGTAAACTCTCAAAAAACTAAAGTCGCCAGTATGACGAGGCCACATCCAGTTATCGGTATCACCACCATATTTTCCAACAGATGATGGAGGAATTCCAACCAAACGAACGTCTTTGTATGTTTCATAAATAAACATATAGTATTCGTTTCCGTCAAAAAAATCTTTAATTTCTACTGTATATTTTCCCTTTTCGGAATATTCCTTTTTTAGTTTTCCAATTACGGTTCTAATATTTTTAGATCTATCACTTTCTGAAGTTTCGTAATCTATTCCTTCAAGTACTTTTGAAGTAACGTCATCCATACGAACCAAAAAAGTAGCCGTCATATCGGTTTTAATTTCTTCTTTTTTAGAATATGCCCAAAAACCGTCTGTTAAATAATCATTTTGAACACTACTAGCAGCCTGAACAGCACCATAAGCACAATGATGATTAGTAAGCATTAATCCTTCTTTTGAAACGATTTCGGCAGTACAAGAACCACCATCCAATTGTACTATGGCATCTTTCAAACTCGGACGATTAATGCTATACAATTCTTCTGGAGTTAACTGCAGACCCATTTTTTTCATATCTGCATAATTCAAACGGTTTACAAGCATGGGCAACCACATTCCTTCATCAGGTGGATT